>CANGCK010000066.1 GCA_947452295.1 Sphingobacteriia bacterium | reverse complement strand
CACTAATTTTTTAGCACCTACAATATATGCTGCTGCATGAATAGGGTCTACAACAAAATCTCGAGCATTGGCTTTGTGATCGTTAAAACCATATTCAAAATAAAATTCGGTATTTGCTTTTGGCAATAACCAACGCAAAAAGATACTCAATTGTTGGTCTCTCATTTTGGTATCTTCGGCAGAAGTAGCATTTTTAAATATTGAAGTTAATACCGGTAAGTATCTTTGAACTATGGAGTTATCTTGTACACTAAAATCTCGTTCATACAATTGAAAGGCACGCGTAGCACCTATAAAAAACCCTTTTAAAAACCAAGGCTGATAAGAAACCACCATTGAATTTAAGTATCTCCAATCATTACTGATTGTTGCTGGTTTTAGGAAAAAATTTTCATACAATCCTCCATCAGCAGAGTCTTCATTTAATTTACCGCCAATAATTTGAAACTCAAAATGTCCAATAGGTGTTTTTATGGGTCGAATGGTATGAATGTTAAAATGTGCGAACCCAGGTGCATTGTTCGACATCAACAATGCACTGTACT
Organism: Sphingobacteriia bacterium; assembly: GCA_947452295.1. GTDB lineage: Bacteria > Bacteroidota > Bacteroidia > Chitinophagales > Chitinophagaceae > Sediminibacterium. The sequence continues at coordinate 13,735 of CANGCK010000066.1, read as the reverse complement.
GACCCGGCCCATACCATACATTCTCGGTAGAAACACCCAATGAAATCGGACCTGCAGATAAATTAATACTAGACTGCCCTAAATAAGCTTTAGATAATTTTCCGTTGGTAGGCGCTCCATAACCAACATTATTTTCAAATTCGGGATTCGCTGCGAAAACATATTCCGGACGCAATTGTACAGATAATGGACCTAGTTTAGCATGTATGCCCGCCGAAATTCTGGTTTGAATTCCTTTAGCAGCAATCATATTTTCATCATTCCAACCATAGGGATGATGAGTGTTAAATTTTGTGGTAAACAAGGTAGGAAGCAATGTTAATCCATCGCCCGATTTATTGAACCGAATTTTTTTAAATTGAATGTCATTGGTACTATCAATTAACCGCAACAAATTTACCTGATTACTGAAATAGGTTGGTCTAACAGTAAATGATTGCATAGGATCGGTTGCACCCTTCAATTGTAAATTACGTACATCGCCATCTAGCTCTAGTTGACCAATAGGGAAAGACTGGGCTGAAAGTTTACACTGTAAAAACAGTACACCAGCAATAAAAAAATAAATGCGCATATTATTTGAGTTTACGTGCAGGTGAATTAGCCACTGATGCACCTAATAAAATGTTTAGTTTGTAAAAAAAGTTTCCGTTTTCTTTTTTAAGTATCGATTTAATGATCATGCTTACTCCATCTAATACATTTAAAACAAAAGCTTTAGGCTTACTAAATACTTTATTGTAAAATAGCTTTCTGCTTTGTATATAGTAATTGTACTGCGTGTAATTAATTTTTTTATTGGTTGTATTGACAGTCACATCCGCTGATGAGCTCCCTTCAAAATGGACAATATTTACCATTGGCAATAATACTGATTGATACCCAGCTTTCTGTATCCGATAAGACAATTCGGTTTCTTCGAAATACAAAAAAAATGATTCATCAAAACAGCCAGTTTGTTGCAAAACATTTGCTCTAATAAACATATTGGCACCAGAAATAAAATCTACCACTTTAATATCGGAACTAAAATTTACTGAACCCAAGGATAAATGTTTTGCATAGTAATTCTGATAGAAAACCTTAAATCCTAGTAAGGAAATTGCACATAAAATGGTGGGGAAATTTCCGAATGAAGTAGCTGGAGCATGATTGGCCGATAATAAATTTGCGCCACAAACTGCAACCTTGTTGTTTGCCGGATTACGCATAAAACCAACAAAAGTGCTGATGGCATCGGACAGTAATAAAGTGTCTGAGTTCAATAAAAATACGAACTCGCCTTTTGCAATTTGAATTCCTTTATTGTTGGCGGCGCCAAAGCCAACATTTTTTTCATTTTGAATAAATTGAACTTCTTGAAATTGCTGTGCTACTTGCACAATACTTCTATCGCTTGAAGCATTGTCAATTAATATAATTTCAATTTCAGTATTGGTTGTATAAGCATAAACCGACTCAATACACTGTTTAGTTAGTTGACTGGTATTGAAATTAACAATAATAACCGATACCGCTGTCATTCAGTTATTTACTGCTATTATAATTCGAAGGGAAAGTTACAAAAGACCAGGCAAATGTAACAAATACAGAAAACACAAAACTAAATAATAGCAAATTAATTAGTTTTGTTTGGGTTTTTTCTAACGGATATTTAGCATTATCTAAGATATTAATTATTGGCGTTTGATTGGCCATAGCCATCCGGCTGGCTTCTAAATTTTTCATCACTTCGGTATATAATGCATAGGTAACCGATTTATCGCGCTGCGACACTTCCACAGGAACTGCGGAAGATTTAAATGCTGCATTGGCATCTAGCACTTGTAAGGAAGCTGATTTGTAGGACTTTGCATTTAAGACCTGCATCAATGAATCAGATCGTTGTTGCAATCTATTTACATTGCGCATTGCTACGCTGGTTTTAAGTTCGATGTACATTTTCATTGTTTCTAAAACCACCCGTTCGGTGAGCAATTTTGAAAAAACTTCATTAGCAGAAGTAGTAGTTACTAGTACAATAGACCCTTTTTTATTCAGCCGGTCTACTACAATATTTTTTTTAGTAATAGATTGAAATATATTAAACAATATACTGTCTTGTAGTCTGCATAAGGATGACTTTTCTACATAGTTACTGAACGACAATGTTGACAATGCATCTTTATCTTTCCATTTTTTATGAAGGTTATTAAATTGTATATATAAATCTGCAAGGGTTTCGGCTTGTGCACCATTTGTAGAATCGATTTTAGATAGTAGTACCTTTTCTATAATTGTTCTCGAACGAATAATATCGAGAATATTATCACCAGAAAATAAACTAGAATTTCCGAATCCGCCACCAATATCTACACCAAACTGAGACGCCAATCCAGAAAGCCCCCCGCCTACACTACTTTTTTCCTCTAAAATAAATGTAGTACTTGCTAAATAAGCCGGCTTTTGTAATGAGTAATATGCAATGGCTAAACATACTGTTGCCGCCAATAAAATGAGGGTAAACTTTATTTTAGTGAAGGTAAACTTTAAAAAAAGTATGATATTATCTAAAACATCACTTACCTTAATTGTTGGTATATGTTGATTATTTTCCATTTATTTTTGGGTATTGATTAATACAATCAATATACTTACCAGAGATGTTAGGCTCGAGAAAATACCTACTACTTCACCTGTAGACAATTTTGCTTTAGCGCGTTTTTCAGGTACATAAATTTCCGTTCCAGGTTTAATGGATGGATAAAATTTAAAAAACAAAAAGTTGCGTGTTTTTCTCACTTGGCCATTCGGATATATTAGGTAAGAATTTTTCTTTGATGCTCTCAACGCATATCTCCCACTTTCACGCAATGCATCTTGAAATTTAATTCCACTAAAATACACTATTTGCTTGGGCACATTAACAGCGCCAAATGTTTGTATAGTTTGTAATTCTTTGGGGATCTTCAGCACATCTCCTTCAACCAAATAGAGGTCTTCCTTTCCTCCTGGATTTGACAAAATTTTATCGAGTTGAATACCAACTGGTTTTTGTTCTTTATACAAATTGTTTATAACACTGGTATCACCGGAAGCTTTGGTAGCAGCTTCTTTTCCGCTTTGTTGATTAATTAGATTTGCTTTTGTGTTTACCAATGCAGCGTCACTTTCGGAAATATCCCTAAAAGTTTTTCGGATTAATATTGCGCCACCTGCAAATCCTTTTTGTTTTAACCCGCCTGCACGTTTCACCAAATCGGAGATACGTTCTGCATTACCAGCTAACGTGTATTTACCGGGATAAACTATTTCTCCTTCTATGTTTACATTTATTTGTTCTTTGTAAACAGGTGATTTACGAATAGAAACAATATCAAAAGGAGTCAATTGAAAATCAAGCCGGTCACTGCTGATTATTTCATTGGTTAAATTAATTTCTTTAATTACTGAATAAACTGCACTGTCTTTTTGTGCACTACCACTTTGTCTTATTCTTCTAGAAATTTCTATTTTTTGAAGTGCAGCACCATCCCTGTATCCATTAGCCAATAATACCAAATCTTGCACTGTCATATTTTCTGCAAAACTGTATATGCCAGGATTATTAACTTCTCCATCTATTTGAACGGTATAGGTTTCTTTTAATTCATTTAACTCAAAAATTTGTACTACATCCTCTCTCACCAGATTCATATTGATTTTTCCTTGTAGGACTTCGTTGATGTTAAAATTAATTAATTCAGCTGTTAAATCGGGTTTCAACCTTTTTAGCAGTGCCCTATTCAAATATGCATTTTCACGAGGTTTTGCAGCAAGCAACAACTCTTTCAAGGTAGGTATTTCATTTAGTCCATATGCACCCGCATAGTAAACCGCCCCTTTAATAGACACTCTATTAGCAAATATATTGGCCAATGAATCTACCACTAAAGTATCACCAGACATGAATTTAAAAGTAACTAGATCAGATGGTTTTACGCTAATTACTTCTTTATTGCTAATACCCATTCTATACACCCTTAATAGTTCTTTATAGGCAATGTCAGAGAATCCACCAGCATATTTAATAAGATCAGCAGCTGTTTCTTTCAATTGTACATCAAACAAAGCTGGTTTTTTAATAGCCCCCTTAATGCATATTCTTGTTTGATAAGGGTTTACTCTTATTACATCACCATCCTGAAGTAGGCGGTTATTAGTTAAATCTCCTTTCAGTAAAAAATCATATAAATCAAATACTGATAAAATTTTGCCATTGCGCACCAACTCAATATTTCTGAAAGAACCAATTTCATTTGGGCCGCCAGATGCAAATAAAGCGTTCATCATGGTAGATAATGCCGAAATAGTATAGTTACCCGGACGCTTGATTTCGCCAATAAGTGTAACATTAATATTTCTAATTTGACCTATCGATACTTGTACAGATACAGAACCGTTGTTTATTCCAGGATAAATTTTAGACAATGCACTACGCAATTTTATGCGTGCTTCTTCAATTGAGATGCCCGCCACTTTTACTGGCCCTAAATTGGGTATCCTAATATATCCTTCTGTAGATACCAGTAAATTTTTGGTGACATCAGAAATTCCATATACATCCACTACCAGCTGATCACCGGCGCCAATAATATATCCTTGTGGAGTAGCGATGCTTACATTAGGTTCAAAACTAAGATTTTGTGTTTCAAATATTGCAGCTCCAAAAACTTTTAACAATCGAGTGGAGTCAATCGTATTAAAGGAAACCGCTTTAGCTGCTTTTGTTCTTACTTCGTATTGATCAGATACGGTTTTTGATGGCGCATTAATTGCACTAATTGCAGATGGGTCCATTAATGCTAATCTCTTTTTGAGCAAAGCAATTTGTTCAGAACTAAGGCCTTTTTCTCTTGCTCGCATTTCCATTTCCGTTTCTGACAAACCATGCAACTGATATTGGCCCATTAGTAATACGAGCTGTTGATCGGTAAGGTTATCGATATTATTAATGGGTATTTGCGCAGGCAAAATATTCATGTAAAAACAAAAAGAAAATAAAAATAGAATTCCTTTAAGAAAACGATGTTTCATTATAGCGATTGGTTAAATTAAATGAGTAGAAGATTGAGGCAGAATAGCCGTTAAAAGATTGCATTAGATCGCTTTGGGCATAATTACCACAGGGGCTTGTTCGTCTAATTTTTCGAATACAGAGTTATTACTTACAAATTCCGGCACTAATTCTTTCATTGCCTTCACCACTAATGTTACAGGAGCTTGCTGTTTAGCGGGTTCAATTAAAGCATCGATTTGGCATTTTAAGGTAGCATATTCTACTGTTCTGGTTTTTGCAATCAATATTTTTTCGTGATAAGTAGCTAAAGTGTTTTCTGCATTATTTAGTAGTTCTTCATAGAGTTTTTCGCCAGGTCTTAATCCACTAAATTCAATTTTAATATCCGTTTCGGGTTCTAATCCCGAAAGTTTAATCATTTTACGAGCAAGGTCAATAATTTTTACCGATTGTCCCATATCAAATACAAAAATTTCACCGCCATTACCCATTGAACCGGCTTCTAACACTAATTGGCACGCTTCGGGAATGGTCATAAAAAAGCGGGTAATTTCGGGATGGGTAACAGTAACGGGGCCGCCCGACTCAATTTGTTTTTTGAAGCGAGGAATAACAGAACCATTTGAGCCCAATACATTTCCAAATCGGGTGGTGATAAATTTGGTATGTTTAATGGTATCATTGTTTTTTGCATTCCCATCGTGGTGTTGATATAAAGCTTGCACATACATTTCTGCTATGCGTTTAGAAGCACCCATTACATTGGTCGGATTAACTGCTTTGTCGGTTGAAATCATCACAAATCTTTCTACACCGTATTTAACTGCCATATCTGCCATTAATTTAGTACCACCCACATTGGTACAAATTGCTTCTAATGGACTATGCTCCATCATAGGTACATGTTTGTAAGCAGCTGCATGGTATACAAAATCGGGGTGAAATTTTTGGAAAAAGCGCTCTACAATCAGCTCATTTCGTACATCTCCCAATAATAATTTATAATTACTACAACCAATTTCTTCTAATTCTAATTCAAGGTTGTGTAATGGTGTTTCTGCACAATCATTCAATAAAATCAACTTAGGCTTGTATTGAATTAATTGGCGTACTATTTCACTTCCAATAGAACCCGCAGCTCCAGTAACTAGTACAGTTTTATTGTGTAGCTGATTGTATAATATTTCATTGTAGATTTTTATTTGCTCCCTTTCCAGTAAATCTTCAATTTTTATATTTTGTAGTTGTCTGGTACTCAACTGACCGTTGATCCAATTTTTTAAAGGTGGTACAGTATATACTTCAATTTTATGGTCTAAACAAAACTCTACGATTTGATTTTTTATTTTAGAAGGCAACTTGGTGGTAGCAATAATCAATTCATCAATAAAATGATTCAATAAAAGTTGTTCTAATAGGTCGGAGGAAAATATTTTAATCCCGTCAATATTTTTTCCAACTTTACGATGGTCATCTTCTAAAAACATCACCATCTGAATATTGGCCGTCATATCGTGTTCCAGTGCTCGTTTTGTAGAAATACCCACATCGCCAGCACCATATATTGCAACCCTTTTTTTTGCGGTATTGAGTGTTTTAATATAAGTAAAAAAATATTTAACTAATATCCGGTAACTGCTTAATGCTACAAAGGATAGTAAAAAATTAATGATGATAATCGAAAGGGGAATAATGTGGTAACCATACCATTTTTGCAAGAGTAGATCTAAAAGAAAATAACCGGAATTTGCGAAGAAAACCACAAAAAATATACGGAAAGTATCTTGCAAACCGGTAAACCGAATAATACCAGCATAAATTCTGAACAACGAGAATAATGATACATATAAAGCAATAAGTATCAATAAATTGGTAGAAAGCTGGGGCGCAGTTAAAATAGAAAAATCAAACTCATGCTTAATTAAATTAGCCCATATAAAGCAAATTGAGCCAATTACAATGTCAAGCACAAAAATTACCCATCTAGGTATAATAGATAAATTTTTGATTTTTCTGATGCGGTACTTCAAGATCATAAAATTAATTTTGAAAAATTATTTTTTAAAAACTTTGCAAGGCTATGCCAACCTCAGTCACAGGTATAACCAAGCGAATTATTTAGTTTTTAAAAATATTTTTTACTGAATAGTAAATTGGGGGTACAGCTTTGCAAAGTTAGGCTAAATATCACATATTTGATGCAATGTTAACAGGTTATCTCCCCTAATTAATCCTCAAATAGAGCCGAATACCCTATCTTATATGAATATATATTTATATTTAATGATTTGGCTTAAATTTCTTCAGTAACTTTGGTGAAATTTGCTGCTTGCAGCATAAAGTTTAAAATACCTATTGATTAACCAACTGCCAATATTATTTTGTTGCTTACAACCCAATAAATTCGGCGAAAAAACTTGCTAAATGGTTTGCATAATTGATTTTGATGGAACTTTTTTTAAAAACGACTTTTTTAAAGAGGTATTTTTTATCAAATTAATTGAAAACCCTTTTTACTTTTTTCACCACTTTTTCATTAAGCGAAAGTCATTACTAGCTTTAAAGATCGATTTGCTAGAAAGCTTTACAATTCCTTACAATTTAGATTTTTTAATTAACCCTATTGTACTTAATTGGATTCAAATCCACCAAAAAGAATATCAAAAAATGATTTTGGTAAGTGCTACTCCAGATTTTTTTATAAAAAGGGTATTGGATAAATCATTGATTTTTGATGAAATTTATGGAAGTGTAGATTGTAACTTAAAAGGAACCAATAAGCTTGCATTTATTCAAGAAAAATGGGGGAATCAATTTGCATATATGGGAGATTCAAATGCCGATAAACCAATTTTTGCAGCAGCACAACAAGCTTTCAAAATTACCCCAAAAGGGTTGGTAAAGCTTTAAACATCACCCTTAATTAATTCTTTCTGCAATGAGCTACATAAAATTGATAAGACCAACCAACTGGATAAAAAATTTGTTAATCGGGCTTCCCTTATTATTAGCCAATCAATTTACCATTAACGCTTTCATACAATTAATCATTGGATTTTTATCTTTTTCATTTTTGGCTTCTGCCGGTTACATTTTAAATGATATCAGAGATGTTGCAAAAGACCGGCAACATTCTAAAAAGCAAAATCGACCAATTGCCAATGGCACAGTTCCGGTAGATACTTCGTTTTTATTAGCAATAGGAATGTTTATTGCTGCATTTTTAATGAGTGCTTATTTAGGAATGGAGGCAGTAACAATTTCCATCATATACTTTGTTGCTAACTATTTTTATTCGGTATATGGTAAAGAGATAAGGTTTATTGATATACTTTTATTGAGCAGTTTTTATATTATCAGGGTTTATTTTGGGGCAGCAATCTGTTCAGTTAAATTAACCGGTTGGTTTATGGCTACATTAACTTTTAGCGTTTTGGCACTATCCTTAAACAAACGCTACATGGAGTGTAAAAATGCAAGTACACAGTTGATCCCTGGTAGAGGATATACAAAACAAGATGAAGGATTCTTACAAATATTCATGGTGAATTTTGCTATTGGAGCAATCGTATTACTTAATATTCATGCCTATTTTGTATTAAATATACAATCACCTTTATTGTTTGTATTTATTAATATTGCTGCAGTAGGAATCATTTTATTTTATTTTGACGATAGTATAGATAAATCTGATGATCCTGTAGAACGCGTAATTAAAAATAAATCATTATTACTTTTTTTAGCCTTTTTCTTGCTTTTATACCTGTATGAATTATTGATGAAGCGTACCTAAAATTGGTATCCTATTAAAGTTAACGCTCAACTAATAGTTTTGGCGAAAATTTAAAAATTGTCATGATGAATTAACCTAAAAAGATGAAAAAAATATTAACCAATTGGGGTTTATTTCCGAAAAGTAATTGCGATGAATTTCAACCCAATGATTATAAAAGCATAGAAAAGTTAGTTCAAGAAAAACAATTTATTATTGCAAGGGGTAATGGAAAATGCTACGGAGATGCGTCGTTAAGCAAACATGTTATAAGTACCCTTGGGTTAACCAAAATTATATCATTTGATATACAGAACGGAACAATGCACTGTGAAGCTGGTGTGTTGCTTTCCGATATTTTAACGACAATTGTTCCAAAGGGATGGTTTTTGCCTGTTGTTCCAGGAACGAAATTAATTACTGTTGGTGGAGCATTTGCATCTGCTATACACGGAAAAAATCATCATATAGAAGGTGTTTTTAGCGACCATGTTCAACGCATTTATTTAATGGACGAAACTGGTACTATATTAAAAGTAGAAAAAGGCAGCGACATATTCAATCAATCTGCAGGGGGTATGGGGATTACTGGAATTATTGTAGCGCTCGAATTTAATCTTAAAAAAATCAACACAGCATTTATACGCCAGCGAGCTATTCGGGCAAAAAATTTAGCAGCAATTTTTTCCTTGTTCGAAACATATGCCAGCACTACTTATTCAGTTGCCTGGATTGACTGTTTGGCAAAGGGAAATCAATTGGGAAGATCAGTTTTACTGCTAGGTGAACACGCATTAGAAGAAGAGGTTTCTCAAAAAGATAAGCTGTCCATACACAAAAAATCTTTTTTAAGCGTGCCGTTTTTTTTACCTTCTTGGTTTTTAAATACCTGGTTCATTCAATTATTTAATTGGATTTACTATCATAAACCATCTTCCAATAAAACGCAATCAATTGTACATTACGATCCCTATTTTTTTCCATTAGATATAATCAACAATTGGAATAAAATATATGGTACTAAAGGATTTTTGCAATATCAATTTGTATTGCCCAAAGCAGTTTCATATAATGGAATTGAACAAATCCTTCAAATACTTTCTGAAAATCAGTTGGGATCTTTTTTAGCAGTACTAAAGTTGTTTGGACAAACGCCGGAAGACCGTTACCTACAATTTCCTATGGAAGGTTATACCTTAGCTTTAGATATTAAAATAACACCAAAAATTTGGGATATACTTGATGAATTAGATGGCATTGTTACTAATTTGGGGGGCAGAATATACCTAACAAAAGATGCTCGTTTAAAAGGACCATTATATATGGCACAGTACCCCAATAGACCTACAATTAAAGCGCCTTACATTTCTAATCAAACCATTAGACTTCAACAAACTATGCAAGCAGTTTTTTTAATTATAGGCGCCAATAGTGATATTGCCAAGGAAACCGCCTTATTATACATTCAACAAAATCCAAATGGTCATTTATTACTGGCCTCCAGAAATACATCGGCGCTCCATTTATTTGTAACACAAAATGGATTATCAGACAAGGCTACCGTATTGTTTTATGATGCAGCAGCAACTGAAAATGCAGCAGCTTTTGTACAATCCTTGCCTGCTAAACCAACCTGGGTAATGTATGCGGCAGGAATACTTAATAGTAATGAAGAATGTGCTCTAGTTCCTTCTAAAATGGAAGAAATGATTGCCGTAAACTATACAGGAGCTGTTGCTATTTTAAATGCTATAGTACAAGACCATAACCCATTATTACAACGCATCATAGGCATCAGTTCTATTGCTGCGTTAAGAGGTCGACAATCTAACTTTGCATATGGTGCTAGCAAAAGTGGTTTACATCAATATTTATTTGGGTTAAGGCAACAGTTAAGTAAAAGCTTTATTTCGGTGCAGGCCATTACGCCTGGAGTTGTTCATACAAAAATGACCAAAGGATTAGATAAGCCAGGTATTGCAGTAGAAGCAGTAGTTGTGGCTAAAAGTATCATTCAAAACAAAAAATCTTTTGAAGTTTATCCGAATGTGGTATGGAAAATGATTGCAATGGTGGTGAAATATGCGCCGGAGTGGGTAGTGAAGAAACTTTAAAATGGATAATTGGTAATATTTTAATAATTTATTTCATATGGCTATATTTCAATTAACAGGATTATCTGGTGCAGGCAAAACTACATTAGCAACAAAATCAATTGAATTATTACAATCAAACGGAATAGATGCTGAATTAATTGATGGTGACATCTACAGAAAAACTATTTGTAAAGATCTTGGATTTAGTAAGGAAGATAGAATAGAGAATATTTATAGACTTGGCAAGATTGCAAAAGAAAAAGACAATAAACACAAAGTAATTATAATAGCTGCTATTAATCCATATAACGAGGCGCGAGAAAATCTCGCTAAATTTTACAATGCCAAAATTATTTGGATTAATTGTAGTATAGATATGCTTATCCGAAGAGATACCAAAGGATTATACAAAAGAGCAGTTTTACCAGATCAGCATCCAGAAAAAATTAGTTTATTAACGGGTGTGAATGATGTTTTTGAGAAACCACAACATGCTCATTTAATAATAAACACTGATGTAGATGCAATTGAAGTTTCCGCAAAGAAGATGTATCATTTTATTGTAGATAACATAAAATTGTAAATACCAGCTTAAATTAATACTTGCAGAAATTTATCCCTATTTTACGTAAGCTATAAAAGTAAAAATGTATGGCATTTAATGTTGATTAACGATAATATACTCTGCGATCTTACAATGCCCACAAACAAATTGATTACTTACCATAACCCATGAATGACCTTCCAGTTTTTTATTTTGATTTTTTTTCATCCCTACAAAATAATTGAATGGAATTTTATAATAATTGAGCAAGTGAATAGCTTGCCAAGATTGATGTCGGCAAAGATTTCTCCAAAAAATGTATTTTCCGGCGATATTGATGGCAAGAGCAATATCCTTCATTACTTCTATTTGTTCTTTACTTGGAGTTCCATCTATTTTTAATTTAATAGCAATAAAATCAGTTCTCCATTTTCTATACCCAATTGCAAAATAAAACATTCTACCAATTGACAACCCCAGCACTTTAATTACTAATATTTTTTGTAAGGTAGTTAACCTTCCATAGGTAAAATATTTTCGTTTTATGATTGCATATATCATAACTTTAAACGATTGAACAATGAAAAAAAGTTGACTATAAAATAAAGTATTAAACAATATAAAATTAGTAGAAAAGAAAGGAAATTTAAATTGTATACATCATAACTATTCTGATTAAAATTATTACAATTTTTTTAAATTTATAAATTAATATCCATGAACAACTTATTATTTAAAAGGAATGACGCAGATTTTTTAGCAACTAAAATGGGAGATGAAATGGTTATTATGAATAAGGAAAGTGGCCAATTCCTTGGATTAAATAATGTAGGCGTAGATATATGGGAATTATTAACTACCACACAATCACTAGAAACACTGGTAAATGAATTATTGAAAGAATACAGTGTAACTAGAGAACAATGTACATTGGAAGTACAACTTTTCACAGACCAATTGAAGAAACAAAACATGTTGATTTTTATTTAATCATTAATAGATATTTAAAACATCATTATTATGAGTTTTTTTTGGGGCGAACTTTCTTTTGACAATAAAGTAGTTGATCATTTAATAAAAATGCAACAATCTTTAGAAAAGTATCCTTGTGTCAAAGAAAGCATTTGGGAAAATGACAAAGTGGGATTTGGTTATAAAAAAAGAATTTTCACCCATAATTCCACCTTCGACGGTTGCCCTTTTACTGAAAACAATTGTACGATTGTATCGCATAGTAGGTTAGACAATAGCGCATCGTTAATGCAACTTTTAAATATTCCAGTTTCATTACAATTGAATATTCCAGATTCTACTATCATTTTAAAATCTTATCAATTATGGGGAATCAATTGCGTAACTAAATTTAAGGGCGACTGGAGTTTTGTGATTTGGGATGAGAATAAGCAAGAACTTATATTAGCAGTAGATCATTTATCAACCAACGGCATTTATTATCATCATAATAAAAACCAATTTTTATTTGCCAATAATAAGAAACCAATATTAGCTATTAAAGAAAATCCACACGAAATTAATGAGTATTATTTAATTAGGAATTTGTTATTAATTGGCAATAGAGATCCCCAGACTATCCAAAAAGACCTTCACTTTGTACCTCCCGGGCATTACATGGTTATAAATTCTTTCAATCAATTAATTAAAAAAAGATACTGGTTCCCAACTAGAATTAAACCTATTCATTATAAAAATAATCAGGATTATGTAGACAATTTTTATTACTTATATAGGGAAGCTGTAAAAAAAAGAATAGCTATTAATTGCAAAATTGGCAGCCACCTTAGTGGGGGATTAGATTCCGGAACTGTTTCATGGCTTGCAGCAGATATTTTAAAAGATACTAATAAAGAACTGACCGTGTTTACAGGTACTAACCATTATGCTGCCAATACATTACCGCATCAGTTTGCTAATGAAGAATATTATGCTGGATTAACTGTAAAAGCCTCTAGCAATATGAAGCATGAAATAATTGATGCCAGAGAAATCACCATATTTGACTCTCTTTTTAAATCAAAAGAAATTTTCAATGAATTATACCATGGCGCTGGAAATATTTATTGGATATTGAGCATTCATGAAAGAGCCAAAGCATTGGGAATACCCATTATTTTAAATGGCCAAATTGGCAATGCAACAGTTTCATGGTCTGGTACTACCCATAAAGATAAGCTCTATGAAATTTATGCGAAACAAAAGGAAAAACTGAATATATTAAAGAGTGCAATAAGCAACAAAAATTATGCTTATTTGCAATGGAAATTATT
>CANGCK010000065.1 GCA_947452295.1 Sphingobacteriia bacterium | reverse complement strand
TCTTTTTTTTCTATTGCACTTAGCTCATTTGATTTTCCGGTTAATTGTAACAGCGCATCTGTAATTTGCTGTCTGCTAACAGGTTGGATAATGTCCTGAAAGTCAATAAATCCTTTTTGAGAAAGACGATTTAAATAATTGTACACTTCATTTTGAGGGTTTTCCCAAATTGTTTGAGCTGTAAGTGTAAATGGAATAATTAAAAAAAGTAATAATTTAATACGCATTCTGGTCGCCTCTTATTATATTGATAACAGTTTGTAAAATAATTTGACAATCGAGCCAAAACGTCCATCGATGAATGTAATACAAGTCAAAGTCAACCCTGCGCTGCATATCGCTTGATGTTTTAGTTTCGCCTCTGCATCCATTTACTTGTGCCCATCCACTTATACCTGGTAAAACGATATGCCTAAGCATATAATTTTCTACTGTATACATCGATTCTACATTCAAAGGAGTAGGATGTGGCCTAGGACCTACTACAGACATATTACCCAGTAAAACGTTTAGGAACTGAGGAAGCTCATCTAAGTTTGATTTCCGCAAAAAACTTCCAATTAAAGTAATTCGTGGGTCATCTTTTTGTGCTTGTTGGTATTTACCATTAGCATCTATATCGGTGCTTTCTTGCACCATTGTTCTAAATTTATAGCAGGTAATTTTTTCATTATTCAAGCCCCATCTTTCTTGCTTAAAGAGTATGGGTCCCTTTGATGTTAGTTTTATGAAAATTGCAATTACTGGAAATAAAATGATGCCAACCGTAAAAAATACCAATAATGAAAAAATAATGTCAAATATTCTTTTTAAAAGTTTGTTTTGCCATTTATCTAAAGGAAGTTCTAATACACTGATGGTGGGCATTATTCCTATATTGTCAACAGTTATAGAGGAAGATGCATATTGTTTTAGATCAGGTAAAATACGCACTTTAGTACGTCGGTAATCGCAAATTTCCATGCAACGTTGAATATTGGTATAATCACTGTTAGGAAGTGCAATAACCACTTCGTCTATTATTTCTGTTTTTAAGACATTATCTAGCACATCTAAACTACCATAATATTTGCAACCATTTATTTGTGATGGTTGTTCATCAATTACCCCCACACAAGTATATCCGTAATAGTAATATTTATTGATGGTTTCATAATAATTAACTGCTGAAGGAGTAGAGCCAACTAATAAAATTTTATCATATAATTTTCCTTGATGTAATGCTGCATGGATGCTTTTGCGGAGTATGTATTTAGTAGCTACCACAAAAACGAAAATGTAGCATAAGTAACCAATGAAAATATTAATAGAATAAATAGGAGTTAATCCAATAAAAAATAAAGAAGAGCTCAATAATATGGCTAATAACAATGTGTTGTAAGTGATAAATATGATTTCTTCCGAAAATTTGTTAGAGCGCCTATCTGCATACAGTTTAGATACTTGAGAAATTACATACCAAAATGCAATGGAGATGATGATAAAAAATACATTAAATCCCCAGAATATATTGCCAAAATAAGTTAGCAATGTAGCGATGTAAGCAATAAAAATAGCTACAGCGTCTGCAAGGTATCTTGTAATATTATAATAATGTAGATTTCTCTTCATGATATAAACCTCCACCTATTGCAAACTAAATAGCAGAAAATGGAAGGCACGAAGGTAAATAAATTATCTTGATTTTATTATATCGATAATTTAATGAAAAACATCGACTAATTAGTTGATTGTCAGTTCGATATTGCTATAAATGACTTGGTAATGCCTATAAATTTTTCCTCAAATATTTTTGATTGCGGAAATAATTGGGCATACTCTTTTCTGGTTAATAGCCTAATTTCTTCCACTTGTCTCTCTGCTTCATTTGAATTGTAAATTTTCCCTATATGGCCAAGTGTATAGTGCTGGGTCATATACACGCGTAGTTTTTTGGGAAAGTATTGAAAAAAGGGAAATACCCAGTGGGGTTCAACAGGAAACCAATAATTAGGGGACTGGATAAAATGTTTTTTTCCTACCCGCATAATTTCTGCTGCCATTTTTTGTTGATTTTCCCAAGTAAATAAGTGCTCTATAACTGAGTTGGAGAAAACAATATCGTAAGATTGATCGGCAATTCCATTCAAATTGGTAGCATCTCCTTTAACTGATAGAAAGGGCGCTGGTACCGACTCTACTGAAATTAAATTCAACAATGTAATGGTAACATCATTTTCATTGAAATTCATAGCCTGCCAAAAGTCTACCGTTCCCCCTAAATCAAGAATCTGAATAGGTTTAGGCATTTTATTCAATAATTCTTTAAATAGTTCAAAACGCTTACTCCGGTAAGAATGAGCCAATGATCGACTATTTTTATTATCAGAAATTTTATCAACAAAAGATTTAAGCATCAACCTATACAGTTTTAACAGTACTTATTTAAACAGCGCCCAAAAATAACACTTCTCGTCTTACCTTTGCACAATGAATCAAAATCTGGTAAAAATCATTAACACTTCCAATAATCCACTTCCCGAATATGCAACAGTCGGTTCATCTGGTATGGATCTCCGCGCGTTTATTCCTGAACCAATTCATTTGCAGCCCATGCAACGGGTATTAGTACCTACCGGTTTATTGATAGCCTTGCCTGAAAATATGGAGGCTCAAGTAAGACCAAGAAGCGGCTTGGCACTAAAACAAGGAATTACCTGCCTTAATTCGCCCGGAACTATTGATGCTGATTATAGAGGAGAACTTAAAATTATTTTGATTAATTTGTCAGCCGAAACCCAAACAATTAATTCTGGTGATCGTATTGCTCAAATGGTAATTCAAGCAGTAGAAAAAATTGCTTGGCAACAAGTGGATCAGCTTGAAGATACATCTAGGGGTGCTGGTGGATTTGGACATACCGGAAAAGATTAAATAGCCATAAAGCAATTGGCCAAATAATAGGTTTGCATATTAACTGCAAATATTAATTAGGCAAATTGAATTTGACCAATATGTATAAAAATTGTTGAATGAAAATAACTACTATAATATTTGCTTTTATTGTTGGTATGGGTTTGCTAACTGCTTGTAAAACTGTAAAAAAAGTAGCAGTAATTAAAGAAGCCATCAGTAAAAAAGACTCTGCGCTAACCATTATTATCAATGAATCTCCCAAAGTAGATTCTTCCTTAATTGTTAAGGAAATCATGGAGAAAGTAGATAAAACTAAGATCAACTTCCAAACTTTTAATGCTAAAATTAAAGTTGATTATGAAAGTGCTCAGGGTACAGATAACTATGTAGTTTATTTGAGTATGGCCAAAGACAGTGTGATATTCCTACGTATTCGGGGCTCTTTTATGGGAATACCTGCCGAAGGAATGCAAATAAAAATTAATAAGGACAGTGTAATACTGGTGAGCAAAATCGGCCAAAAATATGTTCAATACAGATCGATCGATTTTCTACAGGAATCTACTAAAATTCCATTCGACTTTTATTCATTACAAGATTTACTGATAGGCAATCCTATTTTTATTAATAATAACATTGTTTCTTACAAAGATGGAACGAATGATTTATTGGTATTAATGATAGGAAATGTATTTAAACACTTGATTACCTTAAATCATAACAACCTGTTAATGACCCACAGCAAATTAGATGATGTAGATATGCAACGTAACAGAACTTGTGACATTAGTTTTAGTAATTACCAACAATTGGGAAATTTTCAGTTTGCTACTTACCGAAAATTAGTAGTTGCAGAAAAATCTAAGTTAGATATAAACCTAGATTTCAAAGAATTCTCATTAAATGAACCGTTAAAATATACCTTTATGGTCCCTAAAAATTATCAACTTAAGTAATTTAGTGCTGAATTCAGCTTTTAATTAAAATATTCACCCCCTATTACAATCCATATGCTTAAAAAGTTATACCTGCTAATATTACTTGTTTTCCTAAGTGGGACAACTTTATTTGCACAAACCCGTGAGGAGCTTCAAAAACGTAAACAAGATATTGAGAAAGAACTAGAAGAGTTAACCCGCCAATATTCCGAAACACAGAAAAATAAAAAATCTTCTCTCAAACAATTGGCATTGATAAAGAAAAAAATCAATGCAAGAGAAAACCTTGTTGGTAATATCAATCGAGAGGTTAAGCAAATGGATGAAACAATTTTTTTAAATGAACGAGACATTTATCGACTTAAAAAAGAGTTAGATACACTACGCATAAAATATGGAAAGAGTATTGTATTTGCATATAAAAATAGGGGCAGCTATGAATACCTTAATTTCCTTTTTTCTGCTGGCAGTTTTAATGATGCCATTAAAAGAGCCATGTACTTAAAAAGTTACCGTCAAAATAGAGAAACACAAGCAAATACAATTATTAAGTCTGGTCTTTTGCTGCAAGATAAAATTGCAACTTTAAGTAATAACAAGAAAGAACGATTAAATACCTTAGACATACAAAACAAGCAATTAAAAGTATTACAAGAAGACAAGGCAGAGCAAGATCAGGTGGTACTTCAAATAAAAGGGAGAGAGCAAGAGTTAAATAATCAGATCAAAGAAAGAGAAAGACAGCGCCAGAAGGTATTACTTGCGGTTAATGCGGTAATCAGAAGAGAAATAGAGGAAGCCAAAAAGCGAGATGAGGCTAAAAAGTTGAAACTATTGGAAGCGCAACGGAAGGCTGCGGCAAATGCAAAAGCCAATGAAACATTAGCAAACAAGGCTAATGGAAATACTTCAACTACAACAACCACAAAGCCAATTAAAAAAACTGTTGATCCTGAACCAACAACAGGATTGTCTACTGCGCCAAGAGAAAGGAGTTATTCTCCATTAGAGTCTACGCCCGAAGGCATGGAAATGTCACTTAATTTTGAAAATAACAAAGGACGATTGCCTTGGCCGGTTTCAAATGGAGTAGTAACAATAGATTTCGGGGTAACTAAAATGGAGGGAACAAAACTTAACCAAAAATCAGATGGTATTGAAATTGCCGTTCCGGTAGGGTCTAATGTACGTTGCGTAGCAGATGGAGAAGTAGTTAATACTTCAGAAGTAGCAGGAGAAATGATTGTTATTGTAAAACATGGAAAATATTTTACAGGCTATAAAAATCTTTCATCAATTGTGGTATCAAGAGACCAAGAAGTTAAAGCAGGCTCTATTTTAGGTAAATCCGGAACGTCAATAGACGGCGAAGGAGCTATTTTATTGATGATAATGAACGATAAAGGCGTATTCCTTAATCCCAAGCCCTGGCTAAAATCGAGGTGATACTTAAGTTTTATTGATTAATCGTATACGTGATCGGGTGAACTTCAAATTACAAATTGTTGTATCTTGTTACAAAGTAACTTATGCAACAGTACATACTTTCATTTGATCAGGGTACAACCAGCAGTAGAGCAATTGTGTTTGATAAAAGTGGTTCAATTGTTTCAGTATCACAAAAAGAGTTTACCCAGTTTTTCCCGCATCCGGGTTGGGTAGAACATGATGCCAATGAAATATGGAGCACTCAAATTGGCGTAGCCGCCGAAGCTGTTACAAAAGTAGGACTCAATACAAAAGATATAGTTGCCATTGGTATTACCAATCAGCGGGAAACCACTGTACTGTGGGATAAAAATACTGGCAATCCTATTTACAGAGCAATAGTTTGGCAAGATAGACGAACAGCTGATTTTTGTGATCAATTAAAGTCTGCAGGAAATGGCCCATTGATTCAGCAAAAAACTGGCTTATTAATTGACGCCTATTTTTCGGCCACTAAAATTAAATGGATCTTAGACAATGTAGAAGGGGCTAGAGACAAGGCAAAGCAGGGAGATTTATTATTTGGCACAATAGACAGTTGGCTACTTTGGAAACTCACCGGCGGCAAAGTGCATAAAACCGATGTATCTAATGCAGCTAGAACAATGCTTTTCAACATCCATACGTTGGAGTGGGATGAAACTTTACTTGAGTTATTTGATATTCCCCGTGCTATTTTACCACAAGTATCTAGTAGTAGTGAAATATATGGTTATACTGAATCAATCTTAACAGCGCATCCTATTCCAATCGCAGGAATAGCCGGAGACCAACAAGCAGCATTGTTTGGGCAACAATGTATACAACCTGGGATGGTAAAAAACACTTATGGTACAGGTTGTTTTATGTTAATGAATACTGGTACAACTCCAGTTAACTCTACCAATAATTTACTTACAACCATTGCATGGCAAATAAATGGTGAAACGCAATATGCATTAGAAGGTAGTGTATTTATTGCAGGCGCAGTGGTACAATGGTTACGAGATGGACTGAAAATAATTAGAACATCTGCTGAAGTAGAAACACTTGCAGCGCAGGTGAGCTCAACCGAAGGTGTTTATATTGTACCTGCATTTGCCGGATTGGGCGCTCCATATTGGAACCAACATGCAAAAGGAACCATTGTAGGAATTACCCGGGGAACTACGAATTGCCATATTGCTCGAGCTGCTGTAGAAAGCATTGCTTTTCAAACAATGGATGTGTTGAAAGCAATGGAAGCAGACGCAAACATTTCAGTTAAGGAATTAAGGGTGGATGGTGGTGCAACAGCCAATAATTTTTTAATGCAATTTCAAAGTGATTTGTTGCAAACAACAGTTGTAAGGCCAATAACAGTAGAAACTACAGCTCTAGGTGCTGCTTATTTGGCAGGATTGGCAGTTGGTTATTGGTCTGGAGTAGAGGAAATACAAGCTATTTGGCAAAAAGAACAAATATTTATTCCACAGTTATGCCGTGAACATATTGATGAATTGGCAGAAGGATGGGGTAGAGCCATCAATGCCACACTAAATTTTTGATTTATCAGACCAAAAAAAACAATAAAATGATGAATGCATTTGTTGCAGAAATAGTAGGAACAGCTTTATTAATAACCCTTGGAAATGGTGTTGTAGCCAACGTGGTTCTCAATAAAACTAAAGGCAATAGCGGTGGTTTAATTGCAATTACCATAGGTTGGTCTATGGCAGTTTTTGTGGGTGTTTTTACTACCGCAAGTGTTAGTGGAGCTCACCTAAACCCTGCTGTAACTATTGGGTTGGCCGTAATTGGAAAATTTGAATGGGCATTGGTGCCAGGTTATTTATTGGCACAATTAATTGGCTCTATGATTGGTGCTTTATTGGTATGGATTATTTATCGCCAACATTTTAATGAAACCAATGATGCAGCAACGCAGTTAGCAGTATTTAGTACCGCTCCTTCTATTAGAAGTGCTCAACAAAATTTTATAACCGAATTGCTGGCCACCTTCATTTTTTTATTGGTGGTATTGTTCATCACTAAATCTACCAATAGTTTAGGCGCAATTGATGCACTTCCTGTAGCATTGGTCGTATTAGGAATAGGGCTCAGTTTAGGTGGGCCAACAGGCTATGCCATTAATCCGGTTCGCGATTTAGGTCCGCGTATCATACATACTATTCTACCAATAAAACATAAAGGAAGCAGCGACTGGAGTTATGCCTGGATTCCAGTATTAGCGCCCATAGCTGGTGCAATAGGAGCCGCATTATTATATCAGTTACTTACCGCTAGTTAATAAAGGGCAATTTTAATCCAGGGGCAGTAGTTTTTTTTCTTTTTCTTTCAACAGCCCCAACACTATATTCTGTATAGTATATCCTAAGGAGAATAATAAAATAAGAAATAATCAATGGGCCAAAAATTAAACCGGTAATGCCAAAATAGTTAAGTCCTATTATAACACCCAAAACTGTTACAAGTGGGTGTACATCTGCCATTTTTTTAGCCAGCATAAATCGGATCACATTATCTGCAACCCCCAAAACTAATAATCCCCAAGCAGCCATTAAAAAACCCTGCCATATATTACCCATAGCAAATTGATATACGGCAACTGGCAACCAAATTAAACCGGTGCCTATAATTGGAACTATCGAAGAAAAGCCTGTTAGTATTGCCCAAAAACCTGCTTCAGGTAATCCAATAATCAAATAAGCAATATATCCGCAAATACCTTGCGCTACTGCAATTAATGGAATGCCTACCGCATTGCTAAAGGTTTGTGCCTTCAGCTCATTGCCAAAAAGTTCAATCTTTTTTCTTTTGAATGGCAGATAAAGTATCAAGGCTGCCTCCATTCTATTGATGTTAATTATCATGAAATATAAAAAGAAATACATCATTAAAATAGAACTCAAAAAATTGACTCCCTCATTTAAAACAGAGGACAATATTCCGGTTAAAAGTGATTGAACTTGACTAATGTTTTTTTCTGTTAATAAACTAAAATGAACCTGTGCTTGAATACGAATATCTAATTGCTTTAGCGGCTCTATAATAGAGTTGGTGTTTTGAGAAAAATAGGCAGCTTTATTGTATAACATTCCCACCATTAAAGAGATGGGTAAAAGAATAATAAAAAAGGAAACAAAAATAATAAGTATTGCAGCGGTACTTTTTTTCCATTTCCTTTTGTTAACCAACCACTCTACAGGTTGTTTACTGAGTACATAAAACATAATTGCAGCCAAAAAAGCAGTTAAAAATGCAGAAAGGCTATAAATAATAAATGCACCTATAAGAAGGATAAATGCTAAAAAAAAATACCTTTTTATTGATAAGTCCTGTTCCATTTGAATTAACTTGTGACAAATGTATCAATTTCAATTCTAATATAGTATATATGAAAGAAAATCATCAATTTTTAACAGGAATTATAATAGGGGCTTTAGCAGGTTCTGCGTTGGCATTGTATTTGTCTTCCGAAAAAGGTAAAAAATGGATGTTAGCATTGAACGAACATACAAATACCTTAAAAGATGAATTATTGGAAGAGGTTAATAAAACCGATGAAACACTTCAAAATATGTTGACTAAAGCAAAACAATTAGTTACAGATTTAGAGCAAAAACTGAGTGAAGTAAAAATTAATTAATATGTTAAATGAATCCAACTTCTTTAGTGATACAAAAAGAGAATTAGAAGATTATGTTCAGAATAGGATTTTATTACTAAAAATGCAAGTCTCCGGAAAAATCGCTGGAATGGTTGCTAAAATTTTATTGATAATTTTAATGGGATTGATAGCCATCACCTTTGTATTTTTTTTGAGCATTATGGCAGGATACTATTTTAGCAGTATAACCAATAGTTTGTCCATTGGTTTTGGCATTGTAGCAGGTATTTATTGTTTATTTGCCATATTGGTATACCTCACCAGAAAAAAAATGTACAATTTCATAGCCAATATCGTTATTCAAATATTATTAAAAAATGATGAGTAAGCAATCCCCATTCGAAATAAGCTCAATGGCTACTTTAGAAATGTCTATAAAATTGCTGAAGCAAAAAATTGAGTTACAGGAAAAAGATTTAGTTCATAGAGCGCGCCAAATTCCTCAAGAAATGATAAAATCGGCTTCTGCCGCTATTTTACCGACTGTTTTAAGCCAAATTAGTTTATCTGGTATTTTGAAAATAGTAAAGCTGGCCCCCTTAACAAAGTCGTTGTTTTCGATTTTTAGAAAAAAAACAGGCATTTGAGCAGCTATTTTTAGCGCCTTACCCTTACCTTTGCCGCCAAAAGAACAACCCTTCAAGGGTAGTTACATTTTAAACCTTAATTTATACCTCTAGATATGGCTACAAAAGGGAAGATTAAACAGATCATTGGAGCGGTAGTTGACGTTCATTTTCCGGACGAGAATACACTACCTGAAATTTACAATGCCTTGGAAATCACCAAAGAAAATGGTGAAAAGTTAGTACTTGAAGTACAACAACACTTAGGTGAAGACAGTGTGCGTACCATTGCGATGGACGGTACTGAAGGATTAGTAAGAGGAATGACTGTAGTAGATACTGGTAAAGCCATTGCAATGCCTATTGGCGAAGGTATAAATGGCCGTTTGTTCAATGTAACAGGTGATGCTATTGATGGTTTACCACAGGTAAGTAAAGAAAATGGCCGCCCTATTCATAATAAACCACCATTATTTGAAAATCTAAGTACTGCAACAGAAATTTTGTTTACCGGTATTAAGGTAATCGACCTAATTGAGCCTTATGCAAAAGGTGGTAAAATTGGTTTGTTTGGTGGTGCAGGTGTTGGTAAAACTGTATTGATTCAAGAGTTAATCAACAATATCGCTAAAGGACATGGTGGATTATCTGTATTCGCTGGTGTAGGTGAGCGTACTCGTGAAGGAAACGATTTATTGCGTGAAATGATTGAAGCTGGTATCATGAAATACGGCGACAATTTCAAACACAGCATGGAAGAAGGCGGATGGGATTTAAGTAAAGTAGATATGGAAGGTCTGAAAGAGTCGAAAGCGACTTTTGTATTCGGACAAATGAATGAACCGCCAGGAGCACGTGCGCGTGTTGCTTTGAGTGGATTAACAATTGCAGAGTATTTCCGTGATGGAGATGGTACCGGAAAAGGGAAAGATATTTTATTCTTCGTTGATAATATCTTCCGTTTCACACAGGCAGGTTCCGAGGTATCTGCTTTATTAGGACGTATGCCTTCTGCGGTGGGTTATCAGCCAACATTGGCTACGGAAATGGGGCTAATGCAAGAAAGAATCACCTCCACAAAAAACGGTTCTATTACTTCTGTACAAGCGGTATATGTACCTGCGGATGACTTAACAGATCCGGCTCCAGCTACTACCTTTGCACACTTAGATGCAACAACCGTATTAAGCAGAAAAATCGCAGATTTAGGTATCTATCCAGCTGTTGACCCATTAGATTCTACTTCAAGAATTTTAACCCCAGCAATTGTGGGTGATGCACACTACGACTGCGCCAACAGAGTTAAATTAATCTTGCAACGATACAAAGAATTACAAGATATTATTGCCATCTTAGGTATGGATGAATTAAGTGAGGAAGATAAAATGACAGTACAACGTGCTCGTAAAGTACAACGTTTCTTATCTCAACCATTCCATGTTGCCGAACAATTTACCGGACTAAAAGGTGTATTTGTAAGCATCGAAGATACCATCAGAGCATTCAATGCTATTATGGACGGAGAAGTAGACGAATATCCTGAAGCTGCATTTAACCTTGTAGGCACATTAGAAGATGCGGTTGAAAAAGGTAAAAAATTAATGGAAGCCGCAAAAGGATAACATTTTGGAGATGTGATGTTTCGCCTCTCTATCATTCAAATGTGTAGCTTCTATTTGAAAAAGTGCTGTGCGCTTCTTCTACAATGTAAAAATTTTAATAATGATTCTAGAAATATTGACCCCCGAAAAAAAGCTATTCAGCGGAGAAGTATATGGTGTTCAATTGCCAGGCATCAATGGATTATTTGAAATACTCGATAAGCATGCTCCAATGGTTAGTGCACTTGGAAAGGGGAATTTAAAAATATTGGTTGATAAAAAAGGCGAAGAAAATTTTTCTATTCAAAGTGGCTTTGTAGAAGTGCTAAACAATAAAGCAACTGTATTAGTAGAAGGTGCCACTGCCTTATAAATCAATAATTATTTATTTTGTTTGAATAACATTTGTAATAAAAGAACCCGATTTCATATCGGGTTCTTTTATTTTTTGAAGTCTTCATTTACACTAATTGAGTTGGGGATTTGATGGATAATTGCCCATATAAGCATACTCACCTCCTAATTTTTTTAAACTTTCTTTCCATATTAAATCAGCTACATCCGAAAATACCAATGATGGGTCTGCTTCTGCTACAATCCAACTTTTTTCTGCTAACTCCTCTTCTAATTGCCCTGTCGACCAACCGCTATACCCTACAAAAAAACGAATTTCATCAGCAGAGATTTGATTATTTCTTATCAATCCGAGTATTTGTTCAAAATCGCCTCCCCAATAAATTCCGTTTGAAAGTGCTACACTATCTTTTACTAATACTCCTTTTTGATGTATAAAATGTAAAGATGTTGGCGCTACCGGCCCACCCTCATAAACAGCCAATTTTATACCTTCCGCTTGTTCTACTAAATCCCCTAACTCAAATGCTAACTTTTTATTTACAACAAAACCAATACATCCCTCATTATTGTATTCACACAATAATACACTGGTTCTTGCAAAGTTGGGGTCCTTTAAAAAAGGATCTGACAACAATATTTTTCCTTTTCCCGGTTCCATAGTATTAGTAAGATATATAATTTATTTTATTTGTTAAAATAAAATTCGAATATAGAAAACGATTTTTATTGCCAGATTAAAAATTATATTTGTAATTGAATGAAAAGAACATTTCCTGTTATTGTTATTTTGATTTCCCTTTCATTATTGGGCCTTATTGTGTTACAAGTATCTTGGTTTCAAAATTTACTTGAACTAACCAAAACTCAACTCAATACTAAAATCAATGACGCTGGTTTTTCAGTCGCTACGGATTTAGGTAAATCAACACATACAGCCCAACTAAGGCTGAACAGAAGAGGTATTTTACCACTTCGGTCTGAATTTCAATTGCCTTTTTTGAGGCCCATAGCCATTGAAGATAAGTTTCGACCAGATGAAATAAATGATAAAATCCGTAAAGCGTTTAATCGGCTAAATCTCAACAAGTTAAAGTTTGAATTCGCCATTACCAATACCACCGATGATTATGAAATGATGTCGGTTGGTTATGAAAAAGAATTTTGGGATACTATCAATAATCGAAGGGGCTATTATGCCATACTTCCTGAAAATGCTGATATTGAAAACAATGGTGCTTTTGAGAAATTGATCATTATTGTGCCTAACATCGAAAAACAAGTATGGCAATCTCTTCGTTGGATTATTACCGGAGCAATTGCCTTCATGCTTATAATAATTGCTGCGTTTTATGTAACAGTAAAAACAATGTTGAATCAAAAGAAATTGAGTCAAATAAAAAGCGATTTTATTAATAATATGACGCATGAATTTAAAACGCCACTTGCCACCATTTCGTTAGCTGTTGATGCGTTGGGGAATGAAAAAGTACAAAAAAATTTAGAAAAATCTGCATACTTTACAAAAATCATTAAGGAAGAAAATAGTCGCATGAATAAACATGTAGAAACTATTCTACAAGCAGCTTTCATGGAAAAACAAGAACTTAAACTTAACCTTAGTTTAATTCATATTCATGAAATGATTGCGCAAGTAATGAAAAATTACGAGTTGCAACTGCAAGATAAAGGTGCGAGTTTTCAACTTTTACTAAACGCGAAAAATGATAATATTAGTGGTGATGAAGTGCATTTTTCTAATTTGCTCTCTAATCTTATTGACAATGCAATTAAATATTCTTCCGAAGAGTTACTCATTAAAATCTCTACCCATAGCACTAGAAACTATTTAATTATAAGGGTAGAAGATAATGGCATTGGAATGAATAAAGAAAGTGCCAAAAGAATTTTTGAAAAATTTTATCGCGCTCATACCGGCAACCTGCACAATGTTAAAGGATTTGGATTGGGCATGAGTTATGTTAAAACAGTAATTGATGCACATAAAGGAAGAATAAAAGTAGAGAGCGTTTTAGGAAAAGGTACCGCCTTTACTATTGAGGTTCCTGTTGTGCAAAATTAGAGAACCATCTCCGTAACTTAAAAACCGAAAATCATTATCAAGCGCGTATTGATACATTTTCTTCCAATCATCGCCTATTAACGCCGCAACTAACAAAAGTAAAGTAGATTGTGGTTGATGGAAATTAGTTACAAGTCCGTTAATTATTTTAAACACATATCCTGGTGCAATAATTATTTGTGTTTTAGTAATCAGTTTTAATATTTTATTGTTTTCCATCCATTTTTTCAATGCTTTTAAAGCATCATCTGCCGTAATTTCTTCAGCAGGAAGCTCATAAGGGTCCCATTGCCACACTGTTAAATGATGCAGCGTAATACTTGTATTAAGTATTACTTTCACACCGAGCCAATACAGGCTTTCAACTGTTCTTAATGAAGTAGTGCCTACCGCAATAATTCCATCATTAAGTTGATTAATAAGTTCTTGAATGGTATCAACTGAAACTTCAATAAATTCAGCATGCATTTCATGCCCACTCATTGTTGCTGCTTTTACCGGTTTAAATGTTCCAGCTCCAACATGAAGTGTTACTGTTGTAGTATTGATGTTTTTTTGTTGTAATAACTCAAATATTCGTGGCGTAAAATGTAAACCCGCAGTGGGTGCAGCCACAGAACCATTGTGTTTTGCATAGATGGTTTGATATCTTTCCTTATCTTGTTCTTCAGATGTTCTGTTTAAATAAGGAGGTAGTGGAATAGAGCCTGCAAGATGCAGCAACTCGGCAAAATCAATATCTAGCTGGTTCCATGATATCTCTACAATAAAATAATCACTTAACTGTTGAACTTTTTTAGCTTCTATTAATATAGACGTGCTATTTTTTTCTATCATACAGCTCAGCACACCTTCTTTCCATTTTTTGGCACCACCTACTAAACATTTCCAATAAACTTTACCCTTTTGCTGCATGGCATAACTAATATCCTTGTATTGTTCATCGGGCTCCAAACAAAATATTTCAACAAGCCCCCCAGTAGTCTTTTTAAATATTAGACGAGCTTCTACCACTTTTGTATTGTTAAAAACTAATAGGCTTTTTGGGGGTATTCTATTGGCTAATTCACGGTAGGTTAAAACATCAAGTTCTCCAGATTCG
>CANGCK010000064.1 GCA_947452295.1 Sphingobacteriia bacterium | reverse complement strand
TTCATTTTGCTAAGGTTAGATGCAGATAGACAAATGGTACTAAGATAAAAGGCAAAATTCAAAAGTAAAAATTCAAAAGTAAAAAGCTAAAAATCAAAGTACTTGAAAATTATTCCGCTTTCAGAAGGAAGCTTTACTATAGATAAAACAAAAGTATTTGTACCATTTGATACTTCAACAGAAGCATTAAATAGCAGACCTACGGGCAGCTTATTAGTAGAAATTCAACCATTTGTAATCATTACTAATAATGACATAATCTTAATTGATACAGGCTTAGGTTACAACCTGCCAGATGGCACTTCGCAATTGCATACTAATTTACTTAATGCGGGTATTAATCCATCGCAGGTTACCAAAGTACTAATGAGTCATTTACACAAAGACCATGCAGGTGGTATAACCACCAAAAATACTGTTACCGGAGAGCAGTTCATCGCATTTCCTTATGCAACATATTTTGTGCAGCAAAGAGAATTTGAATACGCTATGCAAGTGGGCAATGCCTCTTATGTTACTAGTGATTTTGCACTTTTAGAAGAATTTAGCAAAGTTGTTTGGCTAGATAATGACGCAGGATATATTGACGATTATATTCGGTATGAATTAACAGGCGCCCACTCTAAATTCCATCAGACTTTTTGGATTGAAGAGGCTGGTGAAATTGCTTTTTTTGGTGGAGACGATGCGCCTCAACTTCAACAAATGAAAAGTAGATTTGTAGCAAAATACGACTTCGACGGAAAAAAATGCATGGAATTAAGAATGAAATGGTGGGAACAAGGCCACGCTGAAAATTGGACATTTCTTTTTTACCATGATATTGGTTCGCCGATATTTACACGTTAATTATTGAAGACTGAATGTGTTTGGATTGTTAAAGGGTTCCTACTGATCTGCATCTTGTTGTAACTTTTTTTGTTCCAATATTTTAGATCTTCTTTGCTCCATCATCATTCTTTTACCATCTATCATTTTTCTTCTGTCGTCCATCAATTTTCGGCCCTCTTCCATTTTTAACTTTCGACCCATTAACTCTCTACCAAGCATGTGGTTAAAGCCTTTTTCTGACTTAAATACCAAATTGGCTCTCTCATCGCTATTCAAAATTTTCTTAAAGTCGGCGTTGTACTTTTTCCGAATACTTAATAGCTTTTCCTCAAATGCTATTTCATTATCTGTATTTTCTTTTCGTGCATTTTTAATTTCAGCTACATAATTATTATGAACAGGCCAAAATTTTTGCGCTTCTTCAATAGTAAGATTTAGCGCACGAGTAATGTATGCAACTTTAATCGCTTCAATATTTTTTCGATTTTCTGGATTGTTGCGATTAACCGAAAGATGGTCTTTTGCAAAAGGTTGTTGGTCAGTCTTTTTAGGAGCAGTAACTTCTTGTGCATTGGTGGAAAAAGTTAATGCCAATAAAATGATGAAATAAATTGTTTGTTTGATTGTCTTTTTCATATTAATTCGATTTAAATATTTATACTACGCTAATCAATTTTTATTTTTAGTTTTTATTGGTTATTCCTCTTCTATATAATTTATTGTTGCTGACGTTTCGGAAACACTCACTAAATAGTCTTGTAATTCTTCATCACTTAATTTGCTTAACTCCTCTGTAATATTAATTTTATTGTATTGTTCATAATCAAATGAATTCGATTTTTTATCGGTATACTGCAATACTGAGGTTACCAAAATGCCCGCAATTGCTGCAGCAGAAGCATACATAATCCATTTGTTGAATCCAAATCTTGCAATTACCTTATTCGGCTGTTGTGGAATTGGCGCAGAAAATTTTTCAAAATAATTTTCAGGTATTTGTTGAACAGGGGCTTTGTGAATTTTATTTAACAAAGGGGCTATTCCTTCCAATTCATTTTGTATTTCTTGTTGATTGCTCATTTGTATAATTTTGACTATCTACTAATCAATTGGTTTAACTGTTTTTAATATATTCTGCTATTTTTTTTGCAGCATGGTGGTAGCTGGCTTTTAAAGCACCTACACTTGTGTCTAATATTTCACTCATTTCGGCATAGCCCATTTCATCAAAATACCTCAAACCAAATACAATTCGTTGTTTTTCGGGTAATTGTTGAATGGCCAATTGTAATTTCCATTCGAGTTGATTGGCATTAAAATGACTATCGGCCTTCAATTGATTGCTCAATACTTCGGCCATATCATCAAAATCAAAGGATGATTTTCTTTTCTTTTGTTCAATAAAACTTAAACATTCATTGGTGGCAATCCGATATAGCCAAGTATACAATTGGCTATGTTCTTTAAATGCATGCAATGCATTCCACACTTTTAAAAAGGTATTTTGTAATACATCATCTGAGTCGGCATGATCTACCACTAAGCGCCTGATATGCCAATACAACCGCTCTCGGTACTTGGTTACCAATTCAGTAAAAGCAGCCTCTTTTGTTTCGGTTTGACAAAATTGTATCAGTATTTCATGATCATCCATACAAGTGAATATTGCTGTTTACTAATTTGATGATTAGATATTATTCAATAAAAAAGGTTTAATAATAGATGATTTTTATTTTTCACACCGATATCTTGAAGAAAATGGAACAAAGAAGGATATTTTGTATCTTTCATTTTTTATACTATGCCTTCTTCAAACAATATACAGCATTTTAAGTGGAATGTTACCGACAAGTATACTATTTATAACAGTTTATTTGCAGCCTTGCCTTTTTCTGGGATAGCCAATGTTGGTGCATTATTGCCCATTTTATTACAAGCCTGCTTAGATGGTTATCAAAATGGCCTAGATCCCATGCAAATTATTGATCAATTTTTTGCTAAACACACTTCTGTAAAAAACGATGATGATAAAGTAGGAAGGTTGTTTAAGTTTGTACAATACATTGAACGGCAAGTAGTGCTTTTTGATGCAATTGAGGATGCGGCATTTGAAACAGTCAACAATATTAATGGATCAGGGAGTTTGAAAGCGTTGTATAATGAAGCTTTCTATGCAGGAAAAATTCCTTCACTGAAAGAAAAACTCCGCAATTTTAAGGTTCGGGTAGTATTAACCGCGCATCCTACCCAATTTTATCCAGGCAGTGTTTTAGGCATTATTCATGATTTAGGCGAAGCGATAGGTAAAAATGATTTCCAAACCATCAACCAGTATATTCAACAATTAGGTATTACCCCGTTTTTCAACAAAAAACAACCTACCCCATTTGATGAAGCCGTCAATTTAATGTGGTACCTCGAAAATATTCTTTACAAATCTATCGGCAATATTTACAATTTTATACAACGAGAAATTTTTGATGGCGCAACCGATATCAACAACCCATTTATAGAACTAGGTTTTTGGCCAGGTGGAGATAGAGATGGAAACCCTTTTGTAAATGCTGCTACAACTTTAAAAGTAGCGGAATCACTTAGAAGTGCAATTATTGTTTGTTACTACAGAGATATTAGAAAATTAAAACGTAGATTAACATTTTCTGGGGTTGATGTTTTAATGAATCAATTGGAAGCGCAATTGTATGAAAATGTATTCAGGCCTAATGACAGCAAGCGCATACATCAAGATGAACTATTACAGAAATTATCTGCCATTAAAAGTTTGTTGGTAGAACAACACCATGGTCTTTTTAGTGCGCGGGTAGATAGTTTAATTAACAAGGTAAATATATTTGGAACCTGGTTTGCCTCTTTAGACATCAGACAAGATAGCAGAATTCATACAAAAGTATTGAACGATATCGACCAAACATTACGAAATAATGGTGATACAGGTTTATTACCCAATAACTACAAAGACTTATCGGAAACAGATAAAATCAACGTACTATGCAACATCAATAGGGTTATTGAAATAAAAGATGTAACTGAAGAAATTTCAAAAGATACCATCGAAAGCATATTTGCCATTCATACGATTCAGCAAATAAATGGAGAAGCTGGTTGTCATAGATATGTGATAAGTAATTGTCAAACTGCACTGAATGTAATAGAATTATTTACACTCTTTAGGCTTTGCGGATGGGATACCAATCGTTTAACGGTAGACATTGTTCCGCTCTTCGAAACCATTGATGATTTAAAAGAAGCAGAAAGTATTATGCGTTTTTTATACAGCTTCCCTATTTATAAAAATCATTTGGCTCAACGAAATCACCATCAAACCATTATGTTAGGCTTTAGCGATGGCACAAAAGATGGTGGTTATTTGCAAGCGAATTGGAGCATTTATACTGCGAAAGAACAATTAACAGCCATATCTAGAAAGCAATCTATTAAAGTTAAATTTTTTGATGGAAGAGGTGGGCCGCCTTCAAGAGGTGGCGGAAAAACCCACAAATTCTATGCTTCTCTCGGAAATAATATTGAGAATGAAGAGATTCAATTAACCATTCAGGGGCAAACCATTACCTCTAACTTTGGCACAATACAATCCTCTCAATATAACTTAGAGCAGCTACTTAGTGCAGGTGTATCGAATACTATTTTTTCGGAAAACAGGGCAATATTGTCTGAAGCAGATCAAAAAATTTTAGAAGAGTTGGGTAGCATTAGTCATAGTGTGTATCAATCTTTTAAAGAACATCCGCATTTCCTTACTTACATGCAACAATTTAGTCCGTTGAACTATTACAGCAAAAGTAATATTGCCAGCAGGCCGGGTAAAAGAGGTAATGCCGATCAACTAAAGTTTGAAGATTTAAGAGCCATCCCATTTGTAGGGAGCTGGAGTCAACTGAAACAAAATGTGCCAGGTTTTTTTGGTGTGGGTACTGCATTGCAAAAAATGAAAGAAGCCGGAAAATGGGAAGCTGTTCAGTCCTTATTTAACAATGTATTGTTCTTTAGAACGCTCATAGACAATAGTATGATGAGCATGCTGAAATCGTTTTTTCCATTAACTGCATATATTAAAAACGACCCTACTTATGGATCAGTTTGGGAGATGATTAAAAAAGAATTCGATTTAACCGAACAATTGGTATTAGAATTAGCAGGAAATAAGCAATTGATGCAAGAAGATCAAACCGGACGAGCGTCTATTTTAATGAGAGATAAAATTGTGTTACCATTGCTTACCATTCAACAGTATGCTTTAAATCAACTACACAATCAATCTTTAACCAACGAGCAAAAAGCTGTTTACGAAAAGTTAGTTACCAGAAGTATGTTTGGGATTATTAATGCAGGGAGAAATTCGGCATAGAGAACTTTCTTAGCTGTTTTGGACTTTAACCCACTTATTGTATAATTCATTTTAGAGTTGTAATTTATTTTACAATGTTTCCGATAATTATGTTTGGGTTTTCTGAGACCATCCAATACCCCGTCTTTTTCAAAATAAACAAATAACATATTACTTTTTTATGCATTACATTTATCTTGTCTTTGTGAAACCATTGTTATATTGGTACAAAGTTCTATCTTATTAAATGTAATTGACATCTACATTCAGAATTTTAAAGCAAAAAAGCATTTGTAAAATAATTGATGGCATGAAAGTAATATTAGACATAAGAGATAACCGCATTCCGTTTTTTATGGAATTGGTTAAAAGCCTTGATTACATTAGTGTAGTAAAGGAAGTAAAAGATGAAAATAAAAGCCAATTTATAACTGATTTAGCAGAAGCATTTAATGATGCTAAACTCTACGAACAAGGAAAGAAAAAATTAAAATCTGCAAAAGACTTGTTGAATGAGCTTTAACATCATTGCTACCGAACCGTTTGAACGTAAATTAAAACGGCTGGCTAAGAAACATAAATCGCTCAAAACTGATTTACTAGAAGTTATTGAACAATTAGAAGAAAATCCTACTCTTGGCAATCCCATTGGCAAAGATTGCTACAAAATACGTGTTGCGATTACCAGCAAAGGCAAGGGCAAAAGTTGAGGTGCTAGAATGATTACGTATTTTCGTATTGTTAGTGAAACAGTTTTTTTGATGGATATTTATGATAAAGCCGAACAATCAAATATCTCCGATAAAGAGCTACAACTACTTATTGAAGTGTTAACTCAATAATAACTAAATCCCGACTGAATCGAGCTTGTTTCCTTTACTCCTAAGATACTATTGATCCATCCTTCCATTTCCACAAATGCAAGCAAGCATAAGTACGATAAGGACTCCATTTTTGGGCAATTTGTAGCATATTGGCTTGCATGATTTTTTTATCCGATGCATCAAGCTGGTATAATTTTATCATGGCTTGTTGGATACCTAAATCAGCTACTGCAAATACATCTTCGCGACCCAGACTAAACATCAACAGCATTTCTACCGTCCACTTCCCTACCCCTTTTATCTGCACAAAAAGATCAATTATGGCTTCATCCGATAACTTTTGCAATACCCGATCATTTATATTATTAGCTAAACAAAATTCTGCCACGTTTTTTACATACCCTACTTTGGCATTACTTAAACCTATTGACCTAAGTGTTTCATTGGGTGTATCTAAAACCTGTTGCGGCTTAGGTTCTTTGCCGTTATATAAAGCAATGAATCTTCCATAAATAACTGCTGCTACTTTGGTACTTAACTGCTGACTTAATATACCAGCCATTAAGCGAAGTGGAATATTTTTCTGCATAGTTAATTGATGTAAATCAGTGCCAATTATTTTTGCCAGCTTTTTGTCTTTAGAAAGGTGTTTTTTATATTCCATATAAATTCAAAAGTAAAAATTAAAAAGTATAAAATACGATTGACAATGCACAATTGACAATTAGACTTTACGCATTATCAATTGAACAGGTCACCCCTACGGGGTTTTGTAGGTGGTATATTTGATATTCTTTGCTATTAACAGGTCGCACCTACGGCGCTGATAAACTATTAATGATGTAATAATCTTTCCACTAATTAGCCAATACGCATCAAAAATTACATGATTCTTGCAACAAGGCTATTATCATTTATTAACTATCAATTATCCATTATCAACTATCCATTATCAATTGACCATTATCAATTAATTCGTATATTCAATGACAAAATCTTACCAAATAATGAAATACCTGATAACCGTATTGTTTATAATTTTCTCTTTCTCAATGTTTGCGCAAAACAATGCAGAACAAACCATCAGAAAAATCTTGGCCGAACAAACTGAATCATGGAATAAAGGAGATTTAATAACTTTTATGAAGGGCTATTGGAAAAATGACAGTTTGTTGTTTGTTGGCAAAAATGGGCCGACTTATGGATACCAAAAAACATTAAGTAACTACCAAAAAAGTTATCCCGATAAAGCTGCCATGGGCAAGCTGGCATTTAACATTTTACAAGTAAAACCACTTTCTGCCGATACCTGGTTTGTATTGGGTAAATGGGAGCTTACCAGAAGCCTGGGTAATGTAAGTGGACATTATACCTTGCTGTTTAAGAAAATTGATGGTAAATGGGTAATTATTGCAGATCATAGTAGTTAGTTGGTCATCCATAACGTTGAATTATTGATGTGATTTTATTCGACTAGTACCGTTAAACAATACTAAATTTGCAATAGAATTATTCGTATAATTTCTACAGAAAATTTAATCTCCACAAAAAATTTATTTATGGTACTTATATTTTTAGGTGTTATTTTATTTGTTGCTGCAATTGTAACAAAAAAACAAAGAGAAGACTTACAAAAAGTAGCCAAAGGGCTTAATATAGCTGGATTGGCATTGATTGTTTTAGGATTCTTAACTTCCTGCATCAAGCAAATTGATGCTGGTCAAATTGGGGTTCAGTCATTATTCGGAAAAGTTTCTAGTGAAATATTATATAGTGGCTTAAGCATCATTAACCCACTGGTTGATGTAAAAGTAGTGGATGTTAAAACACAAAATTATACCATGAGTGGTGTACATGATGAAGGAGACAAAGAAGGCGATGATGCAATTAGAGTTTTAACAGCGGATGGTTTGGAAGTTGTTATTGATCTTACTGTTTTATATCGGGTAATAAGCAATGAGGCCCCCAGAATTATAAAAGAAACTGGTTTAGATTATAGAGATAAAATTGTTCGACCACTTACCAGAACTAAAATACGCGACAACGCTGTTTATTTTACTGCAATTGATTTGTATTCTACTAAAAGAGATTTATTTCAAGGCAGAATTTTTAAAAGTATTGAAGAAGATTTTAAAAAAAGAGGGCTAGTGTTGGAGCAATTATTGGTGAGGAACATCACCTTACCCGCAAACGTAAAGGGATCTATTGAAGACAAGATTAGAGCAGAGCAAGATGCACAAAAAATGGAGTTTGTTTTACAAAAAGAAAAACAAGAAGCCGAGCGTAAACGAGTAGAAGCGCAGGGTATTGCCGACTACCAAAAAATTATCAGCGCAGGCTTAGGCGATAAACAACTACAATATGAGCAAATACAGGTAATGAAAGCTTTAGTTACATCACCCAACTCAAAAGTAATAGTATTAGGGAAGGGAAATACGCCAGTTATTTTAGATACGAAAGATGGCAAGAACTAATCTTCCTGATTAAAGTTAATGGGCTTAGTCCATAAGCGATAAGCCCACCAAACCAACCATACAAAACTGATAATTAACCAACAATAGAAAACAATATTGCCGGTGGTAATATCATCTATAACATAGGCATTTCCGTACATAATTCCTGCTGTAGTATTAATAAGCATCCATATTAATACTACAAAAATGGTATTCATTATTCTAATAAGGTATTCTTTAATTCCGGGTTCCAAATTATTTGCTTTATACAGTGTTCTATTAACAGCGCCTACTATTCAATACGAATGAATTAATCGAAGCTTTGGTTGGTTGCAGCTGCCAATTTCAACATTCTATCGAATTGTGCAGGTGTAAGATCATTGTAAAAGTAATAGATAGGGTCTACTGGAACGCCATTTCTATGTACTTCATAGTGCAAGTGAGGCCCAGTACTTTTTCCGGTACTGCCAACATAGCCAATTACTTCTCCGCGCTTTACAGATTGACCGCCTCTTGCTTTTATACGATACATATGCGAGTAAGTGGTTTCATAACCAAATCCATGCGATACAATAACCCTATTACCGTATCCACCCGTATTATAACCAGCTTCCCGAATGATACCATCTGCTGTTGCATAGATAGGCGATCCTGCAGGAGCCGAAAAATCTAACCCTGCATGTCGTCTGGGTGTTTTGTAAATAGGATCAATTCTATATCCAAAGCCCGAGGCAATTCTATTCAAATCTTTGTTGCTAACAGGCTGAATGGAAGGAGTAGCTATTAATAATTTTTCTTTGTTTTTTACCAAATTGGCAATTTCATTAAACGATTTATTTTGGAAAACCAATCGCAAGGAAAGATTATTTAATTGATTGGTCATGCTAGCTACCAATTCACTTTCTCCCATACTTTGTACCAGCTTAACTTCTTTTTTGGTTTCAATGTCTTTTACACGTGCACTATCTGGAATTGGATCTGATCCAAATATTGAGCGATACACTGTATTGTCTCTGTTTTCAACCTCGTCCATTTTTAATTCCAATTCCTTAACACGCTCTTGTAACAAGCTATAGTTTTGTTTAAGATCATTGTTTTGCTGACGCATGTATTTTTCTTTAGGAGAATCTACATAACGAAATGTTATGGCAAAAATGATGAAGGCGGTAATGATAGATGCCGCAATATATCCAATCACCTGCAATAAACGAACCCGCAAAGGTGTTGTTAGCTTTTCGTATCGAAGCGTATGTGTATTATAATAGTACTTTACCTTTTTCATTTGCTATGGTTCATTGGGGGTCAGAGCCATGTAAATCCTTACCTTTGCTGACCCTAAAATACCAACAAATATAGTTTCTAAGACCTAAAAACGAATAAAAAAAAGTTTCATGATTACCAGCGCCGAAATTCGTCAGCAATATTTAGATTTTTTTGCTTCAAAACAGCACCAGATAGTGCCTTCTGCACCAATTGTAGTAAAGAACGACCCTACCCTACTTTTTACGAATGCTGGTATGAACCAGTTCAAAGATTATTTTTTAGGCAATAAAAAACCTGAGTTTACACGCATAGCCGATACGCAAAAATGCCTGAGAGTTAGCGGAAAACACAACGACTTAGAAGAAGTTGGGGTTGATACTTATCA
Organism: Sphingobacteriia bacterium; assembly: GCA_947452295.1. Taxonomy (GTDB): domain Bacteria; phylum Bacteroidota; class Bacteroidia; order Chitinophagales; family Chitinophagaceae; genus Sediminibacterium. The sequence continues at coordinate 4,888 of CANGCK010000064.1, read as the reverse complement.
TCATACTATGTTTGAAATGCTGGGTAACTGGAGTTTTGGCGACTATTTCAAAGCTGAAGCGATTGCCTGGAGCTGGGAATTGCTTACTGAAGTGTATAAACTTGATAAAAATCGTTTATACGTTAGTGTTTTTGAAGGTGATGAAAAAGAAGGACTACCACCATCAACTATTGCTTTGGTGGAATGGAAAAAACTAGTAGCCGATGACCATATTGTTTTTGGGAATAAAAAAGATAATTTTTGGGAAATGGGAGAAACAGGCCCTTGTGGCCCCTGTTCTGAAATTCATGTAGACTGTCGCAGTGAGGAAGAAAGAGCGAAAATACCTGGTAGAGACTTGGTAAATAAAGACCATCCGCAGGTAATTGAAATTTGGAACAATGTATTCATGCAATACAACCGATTAAAAGATGGATCCTTGGTGCCTCTTCCCGAAAAACATGTTGATACCGGCATGGGTTTTGAACGCCTAGTAAGGGTTATTCAAGGCAAACAAAGCAATTATGATACCGATGTGTTTACCGGAACTTTTAGCGCTATAGAAAAAATTACCGGACGTACTTACGATCAAAGCGATAGTAAAGAAGCAATTGCCTTTAGGGTAATTGCCGACCATATACGTGCCATTGGCTTTGCAATTGCAGATGGTCAATTGCCAGCAAACACAGGTGCAGGGTACGTAATTAGACGGATTTTAAGAAGAGCAGTCCGTTATTACTACTCACACCTCCACTACAAACAACCGTTATTGTTTCAATTAATGCCTGTTTTAGCAGCACAGTTTAAAGATGTATTTCCTGAACTTCATCTTCAATTAGACTTTGTTGTAAAAGTGGTAAAAGAAGAAGAAGAAGCCTTTTTACGCACATTAGACAAAGGATTAAAACGTATAGACGATATTATTAGCCATCAGACAAATAAAACGATTGAAGGGAAAGCTGCATTTGAATTATTTGATACTTTTGGATTCCCTTTAGATTTAACAAAATTAATTGCTGGAGAAAACAATTTCGCCATAGATGAAGCGGGCTTTGAAGCCGAAATGCAGCAACAAAAAAATAGAAGCCGCGCAGCAACTACAATAGATACGCAAGATTGGATTGAAACCAATACCGAAGCATTACAGGAATTTGTAGGATACGATTCATTGGAAATAAAAACCAAAGTAATAAAATACCGAAAAGTAACTGCCAAGGGTAAAGAACAATACCAACTGGTTTTGGCTGGCACTCCATTTTATGCAGAAAGCGGAGGGCAAACAGGTGATACAGGCATTTTAGACTTTGCAGGAGAAAAAATTGAAGTTACCGACACAAAAAAAGAAAACAACCTCATCATACATTTCACCAATCGTTTACCTGCAAAAATTGATGGGGAAATAGTTGCCACTGTAAATCTTGAACAAAGAACAGCAACTACCATACACCATAGCGCTACACACTTGATGCATGCAGCATTACGCAATATTTTAGGTACGCATGTGGCACAAAAAGGTAGTATGGTAAATGAAGAATTGCTAAGGTTTGATTTTTCTCATTTTAGCAAGTTAAGCAACGAAGAAATTGCACAGGTAGAAAATTTGGTGAATGAAAAAATAAGAGCCAATATACCCGTTTACATCAAAGAAATGAGTAAAGACGAAGCCATTGCATTAGGGGCAATGGCGCTTTTTGGCGAAAAATATGGCGACACTGTTCGTGTGGTAATCATGGACCCTCATTTTTCAATTGAACTTTGTGGTGGCACACATGTTGGGCATACCGGCGAATTGGGTTTCTTTAAAATAAAACATGAATCGGCAGTTGCTGCCGGCGTAAGAAGAATTGAAGCTGTTTGCGGAAAAGCTGCTGCCGCTGTAATTACAGAACAACATAACGAAATACTTCAACTCAAAGAAATACTAAAAAACCCTAAAGAGCTGGTAAAAGCAGTAGAGCAACTATTACATGAAACCAATGACCTAAGGAAAAAAATAGAATCGCTAGAAGCTAGACAATTACAAGTGATTCAAAAAGAATTGTTAGGAAAAGTACAAACAGTTAATGGTGTAACATTTTTAGGTGAAATAGTAGAAGTAAGTAGTGCAGATGCAATTAAAAAATTGTGTTTCGAATTAAAAAAATCGCTTCACCATTATTTAGTAGTATTAGCAGCTAATGTTGAAGGGAAAGCACAGGTTGCAGTATTAATTGATGAAGAACTGTTGGTGAGTAAAAATTTAGATGCACCCAAAATTATTAAAGATCATATAGCACCTCTAATAAAAGGCGGCGGCGGCGGACAAAAGTCGTTGGCAACTGCTGGTGGACAAGACGCTTCAAATTTAAAAGGAGTTATTGAAAAAGTAAAAGGGTTGCTATAATATTCAAGACTAATAGTAGATAGATGATGAACAATAAATACGAAGCGGTAATAGGTTTAGAGGTACATGCTCAATTAGCCACCAACAGTAAACTTTTTTGCGGAGACAGCACATTGTTTGGCGCAGCACCTAATACACATGTAAGTCCTATAACCCTTGGTCATCCCGGAACATTACCAATGACCAACAAAAAAGCTATTGAATATGCCATTAAAATGGGATTGGCTTGCAACTGCGAAATAGAACGCACCAATTATTTTGCACGCAAAAATTATTTCTATCCCGATTTGCCAAAAGGATACCAAATATCACAACATACTACCCCAATTTGCAAGGGAGGTAAGGTGAAGATAAAAACAGCGCAAGGTGAAAGATATGTGCAACTCAACAGAATACATTTAGAAGAAGATGCTGGAAAAAGTATTCATGATATAGATCCCGCCAATACATGCATAGATTTAAACAGAGCCGGTACACCATTAATTGAGATAGTTACCGAACCGGATTTGTTTTCTGCAGAGGAAGCATGGCAATATGTTACAGAGATTAGAAAGCTGGTAAGATGGTTAAACATTTGCGATGGGAATATGGAAGAAGGTAGTTTGCGCTGTGATGCCAATGTATCTATTCGATTAAAAGGGGAAACTAAACTGGGTACTAAAGTAGAAGTAAAAAATTTAAACTCTATTCGCAACATTAAAAAAGCTATTGAATACGAAATAGACAGAATGATTAATGAAGTGGAGCTTGGCAATCTTATTAAACAGCAAACCCGCAGTTTTGATGCCAATAATGATACTACTTTCTCAATTAGGGATAAAGAAGAAGCCAATGATTATCGATATTTTCCTGATCCAGATTTACCGGAATTTGTTTTAGAAGATGCATATATTCAGCATATTGAAAAGAGTTTACCTCCTCTTCCAGAAGCATTAATCAATAAATACCAAACAGTATTTGGTTTGAGTAATTATGATGCTGCACAACTTTGTGACGACAAATCAACAACCGACTATTATGAGTTGATTATACAGCATACGCAATCGTACAAAAATGTGGCCAATTGGTTATTAGGGCCTATTCGGCAATATTTAAATGAATATTCCCTTAGTATAGAAGGATTAAACTTACCTCCGCAATTATTGGCGGCATTAATTCAATTGGTAGAATCTGGTAAGGTGAATTTTTCTATTGCAGCCACCAGAATATTACCCGTTTTAGTAAAAACACACGAAGCACCTTTAGCAATTGCCGAACAGTTACAAATGTTACAAGTGAGTGATAGCAATGAATTAGAGATATGGGTAGAAGAAGCCATTGCTGCAATGCCAGATAAAGTAGCAGAATACAAAAAGGGCAAGAAAGGTTTAATCGGATTATTTGTGGGTGAAGTAAAGAAAAGAAGTAAAGGGAAAGCCGATCCTAAAGTGGTTACTCAATTATTAGAAGAAAAACTTAAATAAAGTAAAAAGTCAAAAATATAAATATGAAAAAAGTCGCATTTCACTTGCTGTTGATCAGCATGGCTGTATCTGCATGCCAGCAAAAAAAATATGGTGGTTTTACTGTAACGGGAACCATAAAAAATGCTGAAAGCAAAAAAGTGTATCTACAAGAATTGCCCTTTGGTGGTAATGAACCTATTGTATTAGACTCTAGTTTGATAGAGAAAAATGGTGGCTTTAGCGTAAAAGGGGTTGCTAATGAAGAAGGTTTATATAGAATAGTATTAGAGAATGGACCCGATGTTTTGTTAGTAAACGACAACGACTATATAGAAGTTGGGTTAGACGTTAAACAATATACAAAGTATACCATTAAAGGATCAACAGCTTCTGAAAGCTTGCACAGCTTATTTGAGCAATACAATCAACAAGATTCGATTTTGTATTCGATTTTTAAAAAAATCGACACATTACAAAAACAAAAAGCAAGCGACAGCATTATTAATATTAGCAAGGGAGAGCGAGATGTACATTTGAAAAAAATAAATGATTTTGTGAAGCAATTTATTAAAGACAGTAAGAGTCCGGCTGCTACATATTATGCTATTGGCATAGCATCAAGAACAACTACTGCAGAAGACTTGAAAGGCTTAGTAAATGAAGCGGCCAAAAAGTTTGCTTCGCATACAGGTATTAATAAGCTAAAGGAATTGATAAATGGACAACAACCACAAGGAGGAGCGCCTGCAGCAAAAACACATCCATTATTAAACCAACAAGCTCCTGAAATTAATTTACCCGACGAAACTGGCAAACCATTCCAGTTAAGTAGTTTAAGAGGTAAATATGTATTGGTAGATTTTTGGGCGAGTTGGTGCGGTCCTTGCAGAAGAGAAAATCCTACAGTGGTGGCAGCATTTAAAAAATTTAGCAATAAAAATTTTACGGTTTTGGGGGTATCATTAGATGACGACAAAGAAGCTTGGTTAAAGGCCGTTTCGGCCGACCAATTAACCTGGAAACATATTAGCGACTTAAAGAAATGGGAAAGCAGTATGGTGGGTTTATATCAAATTGAAGG
>CANGCK010000063.1 GCA_947452295.1 Sphingobacteriia bacterium | reverse complement strand
TATCTATTTATCCTTTTTGGAAATGATGAGTAAGTAGTTAAACACTCACCTAGCTTTTTTTCCTCATATACTTAGATGCTTCATTGAAAATCCAGTGATTGATTGTAGAAAAGTAGTTATGGAAAGATTAATGGGTAAATAGCCTCATATCTTTATTCTCTAAAATCTCATTTGTATAACCATTTAAACCAACTGCAAACATAGTATTTGCAAGTTGTAGGTCTGTTATGCTTAAGCTATTGCCAAGTAATTTTAAGATTGGATAAAGGTACCTTGAAGCAATATAAAAGAAATTGGGTTCTTTTCTTTTGGTTGTTGGATAAATATAGCCAGGCCTAAATGAATAGAACGATTTAAAACTTAATGCTGATAGTGCATTTTCAATGGCTCCTTTATCTCTTGCAAATTGCAGCTTACTTTTTTCGGTTCTATCTGCGCCTTGTCCACTTAATAAGCAAAAGGTAGCGTTTGGTGAGTTTTTGTGAATGGATTTCGCTAGGTTTAAAGGATAATCATAATTGATTTTTCTAAATACATCCGCAGGTACAGAACCTGTATATACGCCTAAACAATAAAATACAATATCTACATTATTGAATAAATCGAAGTAATGATCATAATTCAAAAAATCTTCAACTATAACTTCTTTATACTTTTCATTTTTTAAATTTGTTGGCTTTCTTACAAGTGAGATTATTTCAGCAACTTCATTACTTTTTAAACACAATTGAAGCACAATACCGCCTATCATTCCTGTACTTCCAGTGATTACTACTTTCTTATTCATTTTACGAAGATAATAAAAGCCTCAAAATTTAATTTAACTCTTTGCAAATCTATTTTGCTATAAGGATAAACAATCACAGAAAATTCTTCTATTGCAACATCACTTTTTTATATGTGCCTCGTCATCAATAATTAAAATATTCTCATTGTTCATTATTTAAATAAGCAACCTATAGGAATAATTTTATAACAGCTTATTAGAAACAAAACATCTCATAATAAAAACCAATTTCAACCATCCCCCTGATTTTTATGGTCATATTTGTAAACTCGATAGCACACCATATTTTGTAAATTCATCCTATTGATTAAAATACAGTGCTGTAAAAAATATTTTATAAATTAGCTGTATTTAATAAGCAATCGGTGATAAAATATTTTTAGTATGCTTAACATTGCTATTCAACCACGTAATTTCAAAAGCATGAAATTTCAAATTTTATTCATTTTGGCATTTTTTACATTGTTTACTGCAAGGGCACAAACAATTGCTGATTCTATCGTATTAAGAGATATACCAATCAATCGATCTGCACCAGCTAAAATGGTTGAGTTAAATATACCCTCAGAAGGATATAAGCTACAAGGTCTTATGTATCAGGCATCAGGCAGTGGGTTGCACCCAACAATCTTTCTTTTACATGGTTTTCCTGGCAATGAACGTAACTTAGATCTAGCTCAAGTATTAAGGGCTAATGGTTGGAATGTTGTATATTTTAATTACCGGGGTGCCTGGGGTAGCCAAGGACAATTTAGTTTTAAAAATTGTGTAGCAGATGTAGTAAATGCAGTACATTATATAGAGCGAGAAAGCGTAAAGTATAATGTAGATACAAATAATATTGTTTTATTTGGTCATAGCATGGGAGGCTGGGTAACTTTAAAATCAATACAACTATTACCGGAAATTAAAAAAGCATTTGCTTTATCTACTTGGGATATTGCAGCTTCGTTTAAACAAATTAAGTCTGAAAATGATTTATTGGCTCATCCCCTAAAAGATTTTAAAGATGTTTTTGTTTTAAATACAACTTATAAAAATATATTTATGCCGGTTGTAAGCAATCTAACTTATTATGATTTATCGCAAGATGCAAAACAACTAGCAAGAAAATCAATTGTTGTCTTAGATGAACATAATAAGAATGAACATATTGTAAAAGCAATCAAAAAAGAAAATGGAAGCAATGTTTTGTATTTGATCTGGGATACAGACCATCCATTTACCAATAAAAGAGCGTCTTTAATTAATACAGTATTAAAATTTTTGAATAATTAAATCAGCATTGATTTTACTTTTTGAATCAGTCCATAAATTAAAGCCAGAAGTATGAATATTCGATTACAGCTCTTTTTTTAATAAGGTAATATCATTTAAAACCCTTGCAATTTCATTCAAATTAGTAGCATTATATACACCCCTAATTTTTTGTTGATGATCTATTAAATACATTTTATCTGTGTGAAGAAATGAACTAGTGTCATCTAATTTATTGTTGTCAGCAAAAAACGATGCTCTTCCTAAAGAATAAATTACTGTTTTTTCACCGGTTAATAAATGCCACTTATCTGGATAAATGTTATTTTCTTTTCCATATTGATTTAATTTATTTACTGAATCAACCCATGGCATAACAGAAAAGGAAACGATTGCTACTTGTTGCATTGAATAAATGCTATCCTGCAACATTTTCAAACATTTTGCCATTCTAGGGCAAATACTAGGACAAGTAGTGAAAAAGAAATTTGCAATATATATTTTACCATTTAACGATTCTGTACCAAAGCTTTTACCATTTTGATCAACTAAATTAAATTTGGCAATTCGATGATTAGTATTATTCCAAATAGGAGTTAAATCTTGTGAACTATAATAAGGTAAACTTTCATCAGTAGAAAATATATTACAGTTCACTAAATTGATCATCAACAATAGTACTACCAATAATTTAACGGGCAACTGGCATACAATCTTTCGCAGACAATGAACCATAACTTTTATTATTTTTAACTATATAATTAGAAATTAAATTACCAGATGAATCCCAAATTCTTTGAACGCCCTCTTCCATTCCGTTATTATAATTTTTTTCTTCCTGTACTTTTCCAAAATGAAAAAAAACAATTTGCTTACCGTTGTATTTATCGTGATTGTAATTAAATAAATACCGTAGGTTTCCATTTGGCCACCACTGTTTAAATATTCCTTGTTTTTCACCATTAGTAAATAGCCTTTCTAATAATTTTTCACCAGTATTATAATACCCAACTGCTATTCCTTCTTCTTTACCATTGATAATGGGCAGCTTATATACAACTCTTCCATCTTTTTCAACTTGAATCATATAGCCGTTAAATGGACGGTTATTATAAAACCACCCATTATCTGTTTTGGAAAGTAATGGGTCATAATTTTTTACTTCAAAAAGTGGAGGTTCATGTAAGGTATTACATGCTACCAAAAATATTGAAGCGAAAAACATAATAAAAGAAGCGCTTATTTTCAAACTAAATTATTTTACTAAAAATTGACCCATCATACCGCCATCCTCATGATTTGAAAAATGACAATGATACATAAATGGATTTATAGGATCTGCAAAATCATCAAATTTTGCTATCACGGTAACAGTTTCACCCAGTGGCACATATACAGTATCTTTCCAACCTGACTCATGTTCTCCTACTGCTCCAGAACTTCTTGCAATGATTTTGAATTGAACATCATGAACATGAAACGAATGTCCAAAAACATTGTTGTTTACAATCGTCCATTTTTCAACCGCATTTAAATTAATGGTCTGATTGATATTAGTGAATCCATAGGTGTTGTTATCGAATGTAAATGCAGAACCAGCTTGGCCACCAGTAATATTGATCGTTCTACTGTTTGTTACATCAGCATTTGTCCAATAAGTATTATTAGCCAGTTTACTAGGTAATGTAGTAATTGCATTGTTAGTACTTGCGCCAATTTTTATATGTAATACAGTGAAATCTTTGTTATTTAATAAACTTCCAAATTCACCTGAAGTAGCCGGTTCACCACCAGGGAAACCAAATTTTTGCCCGCTATTGTAGGCCTTTAAATCGAGGGTACTACCTAGTGCATCATTACCAAGATTTACCAAAATTTCTACACGCTCACCCGGCATCATTTTTACTCTAGTTGCTGTAATGGGTGCATTTAATAAACCACCATCATTTCCAATAATATTAAAAGATCTGTTATCACTCAACCCTAAATCATATCCGCGTTCTATTTCGGCATTCAAAATTCTTAACCTAACATATTGTTTAGGTAATGAAACTTGTGCATTCAAGGTGCCATTTGCTAAAAGATAATCACCATAAGCTCCTGAAATATTGAATGAATTATCATTATTAAATCGTCTGCTTGTTAATACTAATGGAATATCATCGGTTCCATAGGTTCTAGGTAATGATAACGCAGACTCTATTGGATCTTTTATGATAATAAAACCACCAGCACCCTTGGCAAGTTGTTCATAGGTTTTCAAATGTAGATGGGGATGATACCAATAAGTGCCTGCATTGTTTTTTATTTTGAAATTAGGCGACCAAGTTGCTCCAGCTTCAATTATTTGATGCGGACCACCATCCATAATTGCTGGAATATGGAATCCATGCCAATGAACTGTTGTTTGATCTGATAAATTATTGGTCACATTAATTTTAACATCATCTCCCTGGTTCATAATCAATGTAGGTCCCCAAAAACTATTGCCATTATACCCATAAGTTGCCGTTACAGCACCTGAATTGAATTGTTTAGTAGATTTATCGAGCGTTAGATTAAAATTAGTTCCAGTAATTGCTGGTGGTACAAATAAGTCGTTATAGGTACTAGTACTGCCACCGTTATTATTTGTATCAGTAGAACTGGAGGTGGTACTTGACTTATTGCAAGAAGTTAATAAAATACATAAAATGATCAATTCGCGGCTAAGTTTTCGCAACATCATATTGTTAAATTTAGCAATTAGATGTTTCATCTTTAATTTTCCTTCGCTAAAAATTATATTTAATATTACCGAAGGATTTAAATAGCTTAAACATCTAATATTAGTACATTTTGAATGAAAAAGAACTCATATCTGGTTTAAAGTTGGGTGAAGAATCTGCTTTTAAGTTACTGGTAGAAAATTATCAGGACAGAGTGTATTATAGTGTACTTAATATACTACAAAATGCAGAAGAAGCCGAAGATACGGCTCAAGAAACATTTATTCAGGTGTATGAGTCAATTAAAACTTTTAAAGAAGAGTCAAGTTTAGCAACTTGGATTTACCGAATTGGAGTTCGCAAAGCTTTGGAAAAAATTAGGAAACAAAAAAACAGGGAACGTTTACATACGATTATTCCATGGTGGATGCCTTCTGAGGAAAAAAGTGTAGATGCTGCTTACTTAAATCCTGGAATAAGTAATGAAAATAAAGAGAAAGCAACTATTATATATAAAGCAATTAGCGCGTTACCTAGTAACCAACGAATTGCTTTTACTTTAATACGAGTGCAGGGTATGAAACAAGAGGAAGCAAGCGAAATTATGCAACTGAGCATTAAAGCCATTGAATCTCTATTAAGTAGGGCGAAAGAAAATTTAAAAAACAAACTAAAATACTATTATAAATCATAAAATAAATAGTGATGAAAAATATATCTGATGAAGAATTAGAACAAAGCATGAACATGTTTTTTACAATGAAAGAAGTGAATGCTCCCAACTTTTTTTACACACGACTACATACTAGGATGGAACATGAATCAAATTCAAATGAATTAACATTACCCTTTAAACCTATAGTAGTTATTTGTATTTTAACCTTGTTTGTATTCATTAATAGTTTTCTATTAGATAAAAAATCAACATTAATCATTGATAATTCTAATAATTATATGGAAGCTTTGGCAGTATCATATGATCAAACTATTTCAAATTAAACTATTTCAAAAATGAAAAATACAGTAAAAAACAAATTCATTACCTGGTTGATAGTGTTATTGATGCTTGCTAATATTGGAACTATTTCATTTTATTGGCTTGGCCACTTTAGGAACAAAAAAATAAATTCTCCAAGAGAATTTTTAGCGGCTAAATTAAATTTTAGTGAAAGTCAAAAGAATACCTATTTTGATTTAGCGAAAGAACACAATGAAAATGCCAAAATTTTAAGAGATCAAATAAAAAATGACAAGGAGAACCTTTTTCAATTGCTTAAATCAGATTTAATTATAGACAGTGTTAGAAACAATGCAGCTTTAAAAGTTAGTTTATCCATACAATCCTTAGATATACTCACTTTTGAACATTTTAAAAAAGTAAGGGCTTTGTGTACTGCAGAACAAAAGCCAAAATTTGATGAATTAATTGAAAAAATGGTTAACTCAGTTAATAGTCCACAAAAAGGTCCTCAACCGCCAATCAATGAAAAGGCAGATTAACAATTCGTTATGAAGGATTTGTTAAGTGATAAACCTCTAACTAATAAAAAAATGAAAAAATTAGTAACTGCCATTTTATTATTTACCGTATTTATTGCTAGTGCTCAAAAACCAGGTGCACCGCCGAGTATAGAAGAAAGATTAAAAAGGACCAAAGAAATACTTAGCAAGGAATTACAATTAAATACTAGTCAAATCAATACAGTTTCAGAAGCATTTAGTCAGTTTTTTATGCAGGCTGATCAATTATTTAAAGGCAATCCACCACCACCAACCCCTAGTCAAACAAAACAAATAGCGGGTTATGAAAAAGAAAGAGATCAAAAAATCATTTCAATACTAAACGAAAATCAAATTAAGCGTTACAAAGAAATCGTATTGAAAATGAGACCACCAAAACCAGGGCAAGCGCATCATCCCCAAGGAATACCTCCACACCAACAATAATTATTTATTTATTTTTTATCTTTAAATACTTCAATTAAATGAAGCACTACTATACTATTGCCCTAACTTTTCTTGCAACCCTAAGTTTTGCCCAAAATAATAAACAAAATATTAGAGGTGTAGTAATAGATAAATTAACGCAATCACCTTTAAAAGGCGCAATGATTCAAATGCTGAATTTGAATAAAAATACAATTACAGATACAGGCGGTAATTTTATTTTAAATGAGTTGAATCCTGGCAGATATGATGTAAAAGTTATGTATAATGGATATAAAGAATCTTTAATTGCTAATATAATTGTAGCATCTGGCAAAGAAACTATTGTAGATGTTCCTTTAGAAGAAGATTTTAAAAGATTGAAAGACGTTATGGTAAAATCATCTAAAAAAGCTGCCAGCATTAATAAAATGGCCACTGTTAGCGCTCGTACTTTTTCAATGGAAGAGGTGAATCGATATGCCGGAGGTAGAAGTGATCCTGCACGTTTGGCTGCAAATTTTGCAGGAGTTAGTACCCCTGATGATAGTAGAAATGATATTGTTATTAGAGGAAATTCACCAACTGGCGTTCTATGGAAAATTGATGGAATGAATGTAACTAATCCAAATCACTTTGCTTCAATTGGAACTACAGGTGGTGCAGTAAGTGCATTAAATACGAATTTATTAAAAAGCTCAGACTTTTTCACTTCTGCATTTCCAGCAGAATATGGTAATGCCAATGCAGGGGTATTTGATGTTGGCTTTAAAAATGGCAACAATAAAAAAAGAGAAACCACCTTGCAATTAGGCGTCATAACTGGTTTAGAGGCTACAACAGAAGGGCCAATTAAAAAAGGAAATGGCTCCTCATACTTAGTAGGCTATAGATATTCTTTAGCAGGTATTGCTCAAGCAATGGGTATTAATATTGGAACTACAGCCACTCCTTCTTACCAGGATTTATCCTTTAAATTGAATAGCGGCACTTCAAAAATTGGAAAGTTTTCTTTGTTCGGAATATTAGGCACTAGTACTATTAATTTAGAGAATGGTGGAAAAGATAATACATTATATGGGAATGGCAATCAAGCAGATTTTGCAAGTAAAATTGGGATTATTGGTATAAATCACTATAAACAAATTAATGCCAACTCATACATAAGCTCTACCATTGGTTTGAATTATTCAAAAACAGATATAACGAATTATGGCTTTGATCGAAATACCTTAACTTCTTATGAACAAGAAATTTCTAAAACAGCAAAAATTGGTTATAATTTTAGTACATCTTATAATACTAAAATTAATTCGAGACTATTTGTAAAAATTGGTGTTGATAATCAATTATTAGGACTAGATCTTGATTATAAAATGAAACAAAGACCCATTGACAATTTCAAGCAAATATGGGATAATAGTAGTCAAACCAACCTTGCACAAGCGTATATACAAACAAAATACAATGTATCTAAAAAAATTACTTTAAATACTGGTATTCATGCTCAAAAATTCTTTTTAAATAATTCAACTTCTATTGAACCGAGATTGGGTTTGAAATATGACATTAACAATACCAACAATTTAACCTTTGGTTATGGCATGCATTCTCAAATGCAACCCATAAATGTATATTTTTTACAAACGCAAAATAGCGATGGCACTTATAGTTATAATAACAAAAACTTAGACTTTACAAAAAGCAACCATTTTGTGATTGGTTACAACTTACAACCAGCCTATGATTGGAGAATTAAAACCGAAATTTATTATCAAAGTTTATACAATGTACCTGTAAATACATTTTCAAGCAGTTATTCAATGCTAAATACCGGAGCAGGTTTTAAAGCCGATTTGGAAGATCATTTAGTAAATAGTGGTACTGGAAAAAACTACGGAATAGAACTTACCGTCGAGAAATTTTTTAGCAAAGGTTATTATGGTTTATTTACTTCATCTATTTATAATTCAAAATATACTGGAAGCGATGGTATTGAACGAAATACGGCATTTAATGGAAAATATGTATGTAATATATTAGCTGGTAAAGAATGGAATGTTGGCGCTGATAAAAGAAATAAAACAAGTATAGATTTTAAATTTACCAATGCTGGCGGCAGGTATTATACACCTATCGATATTGCTAGTTCACAAACCAGTGACAGAGAACAATTATCTACAAATGTATATTCAAGTCAATATCCAAATTACATGAGAATGGACTTGAAATTTGGTTATACCTTGAACAGCAAAGTGAAAAAACTTTCACAAACATTTTCACTTGACTTACAAAATCTCACCAATCATCAAAATGTTTTTTCCCAAACATATGATAACAAAAATCAAACTGTTAGCTGGAAATACCAACTCGGTTTTTTCCCCAATTTTGTTTATAAAATTCAGTTCTAAAATAGATGGAGGAGTCATCTAAAATCTACTTTTAAAATCAACAGTTGAACTAAGCAGTAGAAAAATAACAGATCAAATTTTATTAATTAATAAAGAACTAAAAATGATGAAGATGGGTTAATAATTAAAGAAACTGGATTAAAGTGATTGATTTTTCTTATTTTGTCTATTATAATCGTAAAAAAGAAAAATATGATCATCGAACCTAGAATGAGAGGATTTATCTGTTTGACGTCACATCCTAAAGGTTGTGCGCAAAATGTAGTTAATCAAATTAATTATATTAAGTCGAAAGGAACAATTGATGGAGCAAAAAATGTATTAGTTATAGGGGCTTCAACAGGTTTTGGACTTGCATCCAGAATTACAAGTGCATTTGGATTAAATGCATCTACAATAGGTGTATTCTTTGAAAAACCCCCTCAAGAAGGTAAAACTGCGTCTCCAGGATGGTACAATAGTTTGGCATTTCATGAGGAAGCTGCTAAGGCCGGTCTTTATGCAAAAAGTATTAATGGAGATGCTTTTTCTACTGAAGTTAAAAATCAAACAATAGAATTAATTAAATCCGACTTAGGTAAAATTGATCTGGTAATTTATAGTTTAGCCTCACCTGTCCGATTACATCCAACAACAGGCGTATTACATAGGTCTGTACTAAAGCCAATTGGCAAAACTTATACGAATAAAACAGTTGATTTTCATACAGGGATTGTTTCAGAAATTTCAATTGCCCCATGTGTAGATGATGATATTGCAAATACTGTAGCCGTAATGGGTGGAGAAGACTGGCAAATGTGGATGGATGCGTTGATGAAAGCTGATGTATTATCGAACAATGTTTCAACAATTGCCTATTCTTATATTGGCCCATCTATTACAGAAGCTGTATATAGGAAAGGAACTATTGGAAAAGCAAAAGATCATTTAGAAGACACTGCATTTAGCATTACTAATGATTTGAATAAATTAGGTGGTAAAGCGTATGTATCGGTTAACAAGGCATTGGTAACACAAGCAAGTTCTGCAATACCGGTAATTCCATTGTATATTTCATTATTGTATAAAGTGATGAAAGAAAAAGGTTTACACGAAGGTTGTATTGAACAGATGCAGCGTTTGTTTTATGAAAGACTATATACCAATAGCAATATCCCATTAGATGAAAAGGGTAGAATTAGAATTGATGATTGGGAAATGCGCGAGGATGTTCAAAAAGAAGTGTCTGCATTGTGGGAAAATGCTACAACAGCAACACTCCCTACTACAGGCGATTTAAAAGGATATACCTCCGACTTTTTAAACTTATTTGGTTTTGGCTTTTCCGAAATAAATTATGCGGAAGACACCAAAGAAAATATTGTAATTGATGGGCTGATTTCGGTAGTACCTCAAAAATAAGGATAGTGTAAAAAGTTTTGCGAAAAGGTACTTATACCATCCAAAATAATATTCAATTACTTGCATGTAATCAATCATCTTATGAAGCGTTTAATTTTTTCTGTACTAATTGTTAATCTATTTGTTGTTGCAAATGGTCAAATTCGTGAAGTATTACCTAGTTCTAAACAGCAAGAGTGGATACAAAATGAAATAGGAGTAATAATTCATTTAGACATTAATGTTTTTGCACCAGAAACTTTCAATTACGAAAAAAAAGAAACGCTTCCTCCTTTATCAGCATTCAATCCTTCTAAATTAAATACAGATCAATGGATATTGGCTGCAAAAGCTGCAGGAGCTAAATACGCAGTTTTAACCGCTAAACATGGAACAGGCTTTTGCTTATGGAATACAAAAGTACACAACTACCATACAGGTAATACTCCACTTAAAAAAGATGTACTTGCGGCATTTGTAAAATCCTGTAATAAATATGGCATTAAACCCGGTATTTATTATAATACAAATATGAACACGTACTATAATGCCGGCTATAAACCTATGTTAGAAAAAGAAAGACTTAAGTACAATGAGGCAGTATATAAACAATTAGAAGAACTATGGTCTGAGTATGGTTCACTTTATGAAATATGGTTTGATGGTGGTGTTATGTCTGATAAAAAAACAGGCATTGCAGATAAGGTTAAAACATTATTAAAAAAATATCAACCAAATGCATGCTTGTTTGGGGGACCTCCAGGTATGAATAATATCTTAAGGTGGGTTGAAAATGAAGACGGCAGAACTCCTTACCCATTTTGGAGTAGAATAAATGCAGTAATCAATAAAAATGGTCAAGAAGAAATAGTAAATGGAAATGGTGATCCTGCCGGAAAATATTGGGTAAGTGCAGAAGCAGATTTTCCGAATAGAAACAAAAATGCTTGGAATGGTGGTTGGTTATGGAAAGCAAATGAAGAGCAACATCTTTTTTCTGCAAATGATTTAATTAGTAGATATTATACTTCTGTAGGAAATAATACCAATATGTTGATAGGTATGGGTATTGATACTTCTGGTCAATTTCCCGCAGCAGATGCAAAAATATTTGAAACTTTTGGTAAAAAATTAAACAACAGAAAACAAGCAACCATAGATTCTGTAAATGGCATTGGTAGTGAACATGTCATTACTTTTAGACAACCAACAAAAATTAATGAAATTGAAATAGGTGAAGACATCTCTAAAGGTGAAAACATAAAAAGTTATATTATTGAAGTTTTACAAAAAACAAGATGGATAAAAATAGCTGAGGGTATATCAGTAGGTCACAAACGCATACAGCAATTTAATGAAATAGAAGCCGATGCCTGCCGGTTAACCATTACCTCATCAATTAAACAACCACACATTAAAAACTTTAAAGCACTTTTTTTTGATCCCTATAAAAAATCTGAAGAGTATGTTTATATACAAAAAGAAGATCGAAGAAATGATACCACAAAGTGGAAACTGGTATTTGAAGAAAATTTTAATAAAGGATATTTAGATACTAATTATTGGACACGCATTGGACTTTTTACAACACCTCAATGGAAAATGCCTGTAGAAAAATGGCGAGAAAATACAGGCTGTTTTAGATATATTACCGAAGCTGATAATAGAGTAGTTAGTTTTGATAATGATCATATTTACTTAAGCGGAATCATCAATAATGACACTTTACATGGCGATCCTCGCCCTATGCTAACAGGCGGGATATATAGTTGGAATAAATTTGCATTTCAATATGGCCGCATTGAAATTAAAGCTAAAGTAGATTCAACCTATGGAGCTTGGCCTGCTATTTGGATGTTATCCGAAAAAGACATTTATCCCAATCAACACAATGGAGAAATGGATATTATGGAAAAACTAAACCACGATACATTTGCTTATCAAACCACGCACAACCATTACACCATTACCTTGAAACAAGAGGTCCCCAAAAAATTTAATACTGGAAAAATAAACACCAACGATTTTAATATATATAGTGTTAGTTGGTATCCCGATAAATTAGTTTATGCAATTAACGGAATTGAAACCATTACTTATCCAAAAGTGCCTGGCGCAGGAACTTACCAATGGCCATTTGACCAACCCTATTATTTAATTATAGATCAACAATTAGAAGGCAGTTGGCCAGGAAAAGTAACCAACTTAAAAGAGTTGCCAACTAATATGGTTGTAGATTGGGTAAGGTTATACCAATAGGTAATAATTTGAAATAATAAATTAGGTAAATTTAATTGCTAAACAACTATTACCTAATTGTAACAACTCGAAGTTTTCTTTTCATTTCTTTATCAAAAGAATTTTTATACCCTTCAATGGTTGATCTTTTTTCCATTGCTTTGTCCATTTCTATTTTAATAGAGTCGGCTAATAATTGGGTAGCTTCTAATACTTTTACTTTAATACTATTTAATGAGTCTAGTAATTTTTTTAAGTGAAATGTATCAGTCTGTACTTTTTTAAATAATGAATCTTCTATTGATCTTATTTTTGTTGATAGGTTAAAACGTTCTTCCCTAATTTGAACTGCTTTTTCAGATAATGTAGCGATCCTTTGTACATCATCAATTGCACTATTTTTTTTCAAATTGCACGAAAATCCTACCATCAATAATGACAATAAATACAAAAAAATGATTAATGAATATTTGATGGCAATATAATTATAGTATTTACATTATTACCTATCGCTCTTCCAACTTGCAAGCCTTTATCATTATCCATAGGATAGTGTAATCCACCATACAATCTCGACTTTGCACATTCATCTGCCATTGAATTGAAATTTGTATAATTTCTTACAGATAATCCATATTTTAATTGGCTATAATCTGTAAAAGTATAGTCGCCATTTTCATTGGCAAATAGGCTGATGAATATTTTTGATCCCGCCCCCATTTCACAAGAATGGCCTGATGTATATGCAGGGAAAGGAGGTGTTCCTATTACAGTTGTAAACGCGGGGTTGATATATTTTTTTATGTAAGACACTGGTCTTATAAGATTGTATTGGTATTTACCTTTCCAACAACATATAAATGCATCGTTTTCTGCTATTGATAATTTTGCAAAACCAATTACTGATTTTTCTAAGGATGCTCTATTTTCTTGAAGAATTTGAGATAAGATGCCAAATGTATGGCCAGTAGGAGTAAAAGTATTAAATGGATCGTCTGCCCAATATTTAGTTATTTCAATTTGTTCAGCACTATTCATTTTAACCTGATTGTTTACAAGCAATGCTTGGCTATAAAATTCAGAATTTACACCAGTTGAAAAGGGGATGGGTGAACTTGGTTGTGTAGTCGAAACATTTTGTATTAAAAATGGTCTGTTGTTACCCCACTTTGGACTAACTGGATTTTGTATTGCCGAAGTTGGCACCCATGCTGCCGAATCGGTTGGTTTTGTATAAGGTAATTGAAATGGATCTAGATAGGATAAATCACCACCATCTGTTGTAGAATAAGTGTAAATTGCGCCGGCTATATCTTTACCAAATTGAATAGATCGTAGAATAACATTTGAATCTTCACCAACACTCAATCTATTCGAATAGCTTTTTACTAAACTATCTAAAGATGCTGCATTGATTTTTGAAAGGGCTTGAAGGAACATTTTTCTAATAATTTCTGCCGTAGCTGCATTATATGCTAGCGCCCAATTGTATGCTTTAGTTTTATCAGCCTTAGGTAATAGATCTGCCCCTAAGCCATTTAGTGGATTCGATAAACTTGTTGCATTTGGAATACCATTAAATACGGCTTCATAACCCGTAATGCCTACATAGCCATAAGCCCTTGCAACTTGAGGTGGGAAAAAACCAGCAGTTGTTTTTGAAAATGTACAAAGCAATTCGAAGTATTCAGCTGCTTGCTTGCCAGAATAAGTTGAAGTTGATTTTGATAATCCTATAAAGGTGAGATCTGTAGTTGAAACCGTATCGTTCTTATTGCAAGAAATCAATAGTAGTAAAATACCAATTAACAAGTATTAAATTCTCATAGGTTTGATTGTAAGCAGTTAAACTTAACGAGCTACTAAACAAATAATGCCCCGAAAGTATTTATTTACTTTGATTTAAAGTAGCTTATAATTAATAAAGTTAAAAACTTTTACACCAATATTTGTATAATTATTGAAGCGTTTTTAATAAAGAAATACAACAATATTATTTTTAAATTATAAAAATTATGTTTAGATAAGTCACAAATATAACATATATAAATATTATTTTATGAAATATTTATTGGGCAAAAAAATCAACAAAGGCTTTAATAATATTTTTGATTTGCAGCATATTAATTTTATAATTAATTAAATTATTACTGAAGTGAAATTTAAAAAAAATTTTATCTTTTTAACTTTGAAAAAAGACGATTATTTAAATTAAAGTTTACATTAACTTACATTCAATAAATTTAAATTGCTGCATGTTGGTTTTTACTTCATACTTGTGTTTTTTAACCTGTGGAATCAGTATCTTATTTTCGGTATACTTAATATCTAGGTTTAAACAGTTTATCAATACCTATTATTTAATTGGCATCATCTTCTGCATTTTTTGGATAGAGTTTTATATGTATGCATTGAACTCGAAGTTAATTCTTACATTACCCTTTTTATTCAGAACAGCATTGCCATTCAGGGGCTTAGTATTGCCTTTTTTATGGTGGTATGTTTGGGCAATGTTACATCCAAACCAAAAAATAAAACCGATACAATTATTACATTTTATCATACCAGTAATCATAATTATTTTTCTAACTCCCGATTTTTTACAAACCAAAGCATATAAACTTAATTTATTAAACCAATTTTATTT
>CANGCK010000062.1 GCA_947452295.1 Sphingobacteriia bacterium | reverse complement strand
TTACTGTAAACAAAACCTTAAAAGACAGCATATTTAGCGCGGTTAAAGCAAATGGTAAAACATTAACTACCGATGGTTTAGTATTGGTAAATGGTGCTACCTCACTAGATAGTGCTTTACTAAAAGCAGCCAAACTAACATTAGACAGTGGCGCTTTAGCTAAAGCAATTGTACAAAGTCCAATCAAAGACAGTATCGCAAGTTTAGTCAAAAAAGATACTGGGGTACTAAATACAATTGTTAAAGTAATTAAAGACAGCGTTACAGTAAACAAAACATTACAAGACAGCGTATTTAGCGCAGTAAAAGCCAAGGGGCAAAGAATATCAACCAGCGGTTTAATTAAAGTAAACGGTGGTACTGCCTTAGACAGTAGCGTATTAAAAGCTGCAAGTTTTACTGTTGATACTGCAGGGTTAACAAAAATCATTGCCGATAGTATTGCTAGTAGCAAAACTGTATTAGATAGTTTAGCCAAAGGCCTTACCAAGAGCCCGGTAAAAGATACTATTAACTCAATTATTGATACGCGCATAGGTAATAATGCAGTGCAGTATACACTAATTGCAACAGATGTTAATAATGGTTTTGCAGACATTGCTATAGCAGCGTCTACCGGATATACTACTACAGCTAAACTTTTTGTATCGATAGAAACAGATAATTTAGCAGTTGCTGTATCAATCGGAAGATCCAATAGAACGGCATCTTCTGTAAGAGTGTATTTTGGTGCTGCTGCTTTAGGCGATAAAATTAATTTACTCATTGTAAAATAATTCATTGCTCAACTTCAATAAAACTAAATAAGAAAACAAAGCTTTATAATCAATAGTTATGAAAAATATTACCAAAAAAATAGCTGTTTACCTTACATTGTTGACTGCTTTATTAAGTATGGCAAGTGTTTCTGCGCAAACAACTACTAAAACGTTAAAGTTGGCAAATGCACAGCAGGGATCAATTAGCGGTGCGTCTAAAGACAGCGTATTATTGTGGAGAAAATCTGATAGCACTGTAAGATCAATAGCACTTGATTCTATGAAGGGCTCACCATTTTATTTAGCTGGTGGTTTAGTTGACGCATATGACAATAAAACCGGCCCAATATATAGAACAGGTAATTTAGGTATTGGAAATGCTAATCCATCTTATACATTAGATGTTACTGGAAAAGGCCGATTTACTGACTCTTTATTGGGTACAAAAGCCCAATTCAATGCATTAGCTGCTGGAGCTAATACCGATAGTGTGGTTACCATTGATGCAAACGGCAACTTAAAGAAAAGAAATGCAACATTTTATGGAGATACAACCACATTGAGTAATACTTTTTGGAACTTATCTGGCAATGCTGTAACAGCTCAAAAAATATTGGGTACAACAACCAATTTTGCTTTACCGATCTATACTAATAATACTGAAAAAGTTCGAATTGATACAAATGGTAATGTAGGTATAGGTACTGCTACTCCTGCCTTTAAATTACAAGTAAAGGGTACAGGAGATTTTAATGGTGTTCATATTGGATTGGGTGGTTCAAATAAAACTACAAATACTGCAATAGGTAATTTATCGATGTCAAATAACACCAATGGGCAATATAATGTATCTGTGGGTTATAATTCATTATTAAATAATACCTCAGGTTCATATAATACAACTATTGGTAGTGAATCTATGTATAGTAACACTAATGGATTTCAAAATACCGCATTGGGGTATCAGTCGCTTTATTTCGATACATCAGGTAGTTATAATACTTCAGTAGGCTGGAGAGCACTTTATGCGAATAAGTCTGGCAATAACAATGCTGCATTTGGCGTATCCTCTTTGATTTCTAATTCTACTGGTAATAATAATACTTCTTTAGGTTTTCAATCATTGTATAGAAACCAAACAGGTTTAGATAACGTATCTGTAGGCTATCGATCATTGTTTTATAACGTAATCGGTAGTTATAATGTAGCATTAGGATCTGGTGTGTTGTATAATTCAACTGGTAGCAATAATATAGCTTTTGGTTATAACGCAGGTTATAACAATACATCAGGAAATAATAATATATTTATTGGAGATAATATTCAGCCAGTATCTGCAACTGAAAGTAATAGATCATTTATTGGAAATAACTCCACTACTTCAACTTGGTTGGGTGGAAATTTGTTGTTAGGAGCTAACACGGATGATGGGAGCAATAAATTACAAGTTACTGGAAAAGGCCGATTTACTGATTCTTTATTGGGTACAAAAGCCCAATTCAATGCATTAGCTGCTGGAGCTAATACCGATAGTGTGGTTACCATTGATGCAAACGGCAACTTAAAGAAAAGAAATGCAACATTTTATGGAGATACAACTACATTAAGTAATACCTTTTGGAACTTATCTGGTAATGCTGTATCAGCACAAAAAATATTGGGTACAACAACCAATTTCGATTTGCCGCTTTATACTAATAATATTGAAAGAGTTAGAATTAAAACCAACGGGAACGTAGGTATTGGTGTTAATGACCCGCAGTCAATTTTACATGTACAAGCTGCAGGAAGTTCAAATTATACTTCTGTAGGAAGATTTTTAGCTCCCAATAATACTACTCCAGGAAATGCTACTCAAATAAATTTTGGTGCAGTTATGTCTCCCGGTAATAACGTAGAATGGCGTTTTATTTACCAAGGTAATGGTGCCTCTAATAACAGAATGGATTTTGGATTCAATGGCAATAACGCCGCCATGTTAAGCGTTTTAGCAAACGGAAAAGTGGGTGTAGGTAACGGCAACCCATCAGCAAAATTTGATGTGGTAGGAACTGGTAAATTCAGTGATACCTTATTTGGTACAAAGGCCCAATTTACATCATTAACTACTGGTTCCAATGCCGATAGTGTGGTAACAGTAGATGCAAGTGGATATTTAAAGAAAAGAACCATCAATAGTTTATTAAGTGAACCTTGGTATAAAGCAGGAACAACTACTGGTGCTACAAGCAATACCGATAATATTTATATTACAGGAAATGTGGGTATAGGCACTAATTCGCCCTCTTCTATTTTAGATGTACAAGCTGCAGGAAGTTCAAATTATACCTCTGTTGGTAAATTTTTGGCACCCAACAACACTACATCAGGTAATGCTACCCAAATGAATTTTGGAACAGTAATGTCTAGGGGGAATAATGCAGAATGGAGATTTATATATCAAGGCGACAATGCACCTAACAATAGAGTAGATTTCGGATTCAATGATTATCCAACACCGATATTTAGTTATTTAGTGAATGGTAGAGTGGGCATTGGGGAAGGAAACCCGGATGCTTTATTGCATGTAAAGGGTACCAGTAAATTTACAGATACTTTATTTGGTTCAAGAGCTCAATTCAACATATTAACTTCCGGTGCAAGTACCGATAGTGTGGTTACCATTGATGCAAGCGGAAACCTAAAGAAAAGAAGCGCAACTTTATATGGTGATACCACTACATTAAGTAATACTTTTTGGAACTTATCTGGTAATGCAGTAACAGCTCAAAAAATATTGGGTACAACAACTAATTTCGATTTGCCGCTTTACACCAATAATATTGAAAGAGTTAGAATCAAAACAAATGGGAATGTGGGAATCGGTACTAGTGCACCAACTAGCAAACTAGACGTAAATGGAACAGCTTTATTTAGAGCGGGTAATGACCATGCGGCAGGTCCTTTTTCTAATAATCAAATAATATTGGGTAGAGATATCAGCGGAACAAGCAGCTACCAACATGCAATTAAAACACGACATAGCTCAAGTACAATTACAGGCAATACTATTGATTTCTTTGTTTGGGATCAAGCCAATAATACAGCAACAACAGTAGGAACCAAAGGTGTGATGACGCTTAATGGGAATGGAAAAGCAGGAATTGGTATTGTTGACTATTTAAATCCTCCCGTTGCTACTTTAGATCTAAACGGTTCTGTTGCTCCTACTACTGTTGATTCAGGTGAAGCTATCTTAAGGTTAGTTAGACCTATAAATATTGGAAACAAATTTGCAACAATGGCTCAGTTTAATTTAGCCACCTATAAGATGTTAGGTACAACTCCATATACAAGATTAGACCTTAATTTAAATGATTTAGATGGCTCACCTGCTAACGTAATGACTTGGCAAGCCAACGGTAATGTTGGGATTGGTACAACAGCGCCTAGTTACAAGTTAGATGTTGTTGGAAAAGGTAGATTCTCTGACTCATTATTTGGAACAAAAGCCCAATTTAATGCATTAGCTTCTGGTGCAAGTACCGATAGTGTGGTTACTGTTGATTCAATCGGAAACCTAAAGAAAAGAAGTATTCTAAATTATATTAATGGTACACCTGGTTATGTACCATATTATACCTCATCAACTTCCTTCGGTAATAGTTTATTATATTATGATGGTTTAAAAATTGGCATTGGTACAACTTCACCTGCAGGTCTTTTTGCAAATTCAAATGTTGGTAGTATGGGTGCAAATCTTCAAGGAACATCACCAGGCAGGTCTCTCTTATGGAATGCATCAAGTGCTGCGTGGATTGGGTCATTTTATAATGGTAATACTTCTAGTTATAGTGTATTATTAGCTAAAGGGATATATAATGTTGCTACTGCAGATACTTCTTATATTTTTGAAGCTTCTACTGGTTCAACATCTACTACTAATAATGATGGTTTAAGTGGTGCAACTCCAATTTTTGATGTTTTAGCTAATAGGAAAATAGGCATTAACAATGCTTTTCCAAAAACTACCTTACATATAAGTTCCGATTCTGTAGCGTCTAAAACAATTAGTACTTATCCTATCCTTACATTAAATAGACCAACTGGTACAATAGGGAAATATGAAAATGTAGCTCAATTTAAATTAGGTAGTTATTCATCAACTTTATCTGAAGCTACAACAAGACTTGATTTAGTTATGGCTGATACTAATACCAATTCAAGTAATAATTACAACACGGTTGCAACATTTCAAGCCAACGGTAATGTAGGGATTGGTACAACAGCGCCTAGTTACAAGTTAGATGTTGTTGGAAAAGGTAGATTCTCTGACTCATTATTTGGAACAAAAGCCCAATTCAATGCATTAGCTTCTGGTGCAAGTACCGATAGTGTGGTTACTGTGGATGCAAGCGGAAACCTAAAGAAAAGAAGTGCTTCATTTTACGGAGATACAACCACATTGAATAATACTTTTTGGAACTTATCTGGTAATGCTGTAACAGCTCAAAAAATATTGGGTACAACAACTAATTTCGATTTGCCGCTTTACACCAATAATATTGAAAGAGTTAGAATTAAAACCAATGGAAATGTAGGCATTGGTACTACAAATCCTGCTAATAAATTTTCCGTAAATGGCAATGCACTTTTTACACCTTATACCGGAAATATTGGCACTTCATCGGGTGAGCCTGTATCGGTTGAAATATACGGTCGTGGGCCAAATTCAGGTTTACAAGTAGGTGGAATTAAAATGGGTTGGTACAATTCTTTTGGTGGTATTGAAGTAATAAGAGGGTTAGCTGCAGTTTCAATGGGTATGGCCTTTAATTATGCAGATTACAATGCTGTAACAAAAGAAGGTTTTCGTTTAAACTCATCGGGTAATGTAGGTATTGGTACAACAGCACCTAATGTTAAACTTGATGTAGCAGACACAATTGCAGGTTTAACAAATAAAACCGGCATTAATTTAACTGGAGATATTAATGATTTCTTCCAATACAATATAAAGAACTTAAATACCGGTGTAAAAGCACAATCTGGTTATAACGCTGTTTCAAATAATGGTACTGATACTACTAATTTTGTGTGGATGGGTATCAATAACAGCACATTCAATAATCCCCAAAAATACAATATTGGTAGTGTTAATGATGTAAGTTATGTGGGTAGTGGTAACGATATGTATATTGCTAATACCAATACCAATAAATCAATTATTTTCAGTAGAGGTAAAGCTGCTGCTCCATATTTCGATGAAAGTATGCGGATTACCAATGCAGGTAGAGTGGGTATTGGTACGACATCTCCCAATAATAAATTAGAAATAAAACACGACTCTGCAGGGCAATCTGGGTTAAGACTTGCAAATTTACCTAATAGCTCAACACCTGCTTCTGCATCTTCAGTAGGTCAAAAGTTCCTTTCTGTAAATGCAAATGGTGACGTTGTTTTAGCTAATGCCAATGATCCAGTAATTACGGTTACCGGTCTTGGAGCTAATTTGTCATCTCCAGTTGCAGCAGCAACATTTCAGGCAGGTACTTTTGAGAACAGTTATTCTAAAACAGATAGTTCAGTAGTATATGTAAACCAAACCGATGGTACTACATGGATTTATACCGCAGCCAGCGGTGGTGGCTATAAATCGTACACTTCTATTTCAAATACCCCATTTTTTACAGCCGGTACCTCTAACGATGCCGGTTCAAGTAAAACCAGTAATATTTTCAGAACAGGTAATATAGGTATTGGTAATGCCAATCCAGTAAATAAGCTAGATGTAGTTGGCAGTTTATCTGTTAAAAGTGCTCCAGGTGTAAATGGTGCCAATTATGGATTTGAATTTCAAACCAATTCAAATGCACCAAGATTAGATTGGACTTTCAACGGAGCTTATGTAGGTCAATTTGCTTCTACCGCTACTGATTTTACTTTAAGAAATAGTGTAAGCAATACTGGTAATATCAGATTTTATACAACAACAACTGGTAATGGTGTTGAAAGATTATCCATCATTAACAATGGTAATGTTGGAATAGGAACTTCAACTCCGAATGCTAAATTTGAAGTGGTATCTTCAGGTACAGATTTAGCACGTATCACAACCACAAATACTGGTTCTAACTATGCAGCTATAGGTTTAGGAAATGCAACCAATGCTTGGGCTAAACTAGCAGGTGGTGATAATAGCTTTCAAATTAAAAATTTTAGTACTGATGCATTGGTCCTTCATGCAGATTTAAGCAATATAAGAGTGGGTATTAACAACAGTACACCCACTAAAACTTTGGATGTTAACGGTGAAGTCAGAATTAGAACAATTAGTGCAGGTAATGCTTCCACCGATAGTCTGTTGGTAGCAGATGCTACAGGTGTAGTAAAGAAAATCAAAGCATCAACTCCAGGTATTAATAACCAAGATGGAACTTTTACTACTTATACAGTTGCCCAATCCGATATGGGAGGAGTAATCATCATCAATAGCTCTGTAGACGTTACTGTTACAGTGCCAGCTACTTTGCCAATTGGTTTTGTAACACAAATCATTCAAAAAGGGATGGGTAGAGTAACTGTAGTTGGCGGAAGTGGTTTAACTTTAAACTCTGCAAGTGGTTTTAATACCAGAACACAATTTAGTGCAATAGGTATTTTAGTTGCTTCGGCTACAGAAGGATATGTGACTGGTGATAGCAGTATATTATAATAACAACAAAGAAAAAACTATGTATATCAATAAATATCGGGTTCTCTTTGTTATCATGTTAAGCTGTTTTTTTCAGCAATTAATTGCACAGATAACCCCGCAATATGTTGGGTTAAAGCCCATTGCCAGCAGTAGTTTGGAGCACACTGTTGTGTTCGATTCTACCGGTACTGTTCAAAGTTTTGTAGTACCTACTGGCGTTACGGCTCTTTGGGTTGAAGTGAATGGTGCACAGGGAGGTAAACTATCTGCCTCTAGTGTTAGTTTTGATACTAGCGGTATGGGTGGAAGAGTAAAAGCAAAATTAAAGGTAACCCCCGGAGATTCTTTATATATTTTTGTTGGCGGCAAACCAACCGAAAATAGTCGTTTTCCTGCTCCTATTGGTGGTGGTGGAAAGGGGGGTATTAATTATGTAAATTCAATCACCTCTTCGGCAGGGGGTGGGTATTCTGCTATTACATCTTCCATTGTTCCTGATTCGACGCATATGTTGGTTATTGCGGGCGGCGGAGGTGGTCAGTCTCTTACTTTTTATGGAGGTAAAGGTGGCGGGTTAGTGGGTAAAAGAGGGGATTGTTTTTTTTGGGGTGGTTATCCCGAGGGCGGTGTAGGAGGGTCACAAACAATTGGGGGAAATAAGGGCCAGCGTTTTGTAAACGATGCAAACACTGACACCGGTTGGGTGCTTCCGGGGAATATTCAAGACCCTGATATAACCAAAGTACCTGCTGCTGGTAGCTTTCTAAAAGGTGGTAATGGAGGTTCGATTCCAGCCATGTCAACGCATAGAGGTGGTGGCGGCGGCGGCGGCGGATGGTATGGCGGCGGCGGCGGTGCCGGTGGTGGCACCTCACAAGGCGGTGGCGGTGGGGGATCTTCCTGGACCAAACCAGACCCTGCAATTGTATCTTATGTAAGGCACTACCAAGGCCAATGGCGAGGAAATGGTCGGGTAATCATCATTTATTATCAATAAATTTGTTTTGTAATTCAAGCATAAAATTTCAGCATGAGCTTCCCCAAATATCAAAAAAACCTTTTTATGAGCATTCTACACCATTTATTTCATACTGTTGGTTGTAGATTTCAACGATTGACCCTTTTTATTGGGTTAGTTTTGTTGTCCGTAAATTCAATGGCTCAAACCGGATTTTACACAGCTCCTGGCGCTAATTTTTTTGTACATGGAGATTCTGTTGGTCTTTTATTGAATGTAATTAATAAAGGAAATTTTGGGTCTAAACCTGGCGGTGTAATAAAGTTTATGGGCATCGAATGGTATAATGATACTACCGCTTCTTTTCCAGATGAAAGCAGTTACTCAGCTAATTTTACCATACCGTCTCCTGCTAAAGGAAACGGTGGCATTTTTTTGTTTAGTAATGCTGCAGTTAAAGCACCTGCCTATGGCTTAACACAAATAATTACCGGAGGCGGTTTCTCAGCATTGAATCATACAGGGCCAGGTTTTCCTAGTGTTTATTTAGACAATGCGTACAACGTTTTATTAAAATCTACCAATGCTTCCGATGTGCAAATTCGAAATAATTTACATTTCATGAATGGTAAATTCATTTTAGGTGATAATGGAAGTTTATATGTTGGTAATTATGAAATTAGTAAGCCTGGAACAATTACTGGGTATACCGATAAAAATTATGTAGTAACCGGCAATTCATTAACTGGTGGATATTTATACCGGGCTAAATTTGATGGAAATAGCGGACAAGTAGTATTTCCAGTAGGGGCTTCTATTGACACTTATACACCTGCCGCAATTACGAACAATGGCAGTGCTGAAGATTTTAAAGTTCGACCTTTTAATACCGTCTTTAGTGAAGCAACAACAGGTACACAAGGAAACCAAAAATTCGTTCAAACTACTTGGAATATTGGAAAAGAAAAAAACAATACAGCCGCTGCTGATGTTAATGTAGTTTTACAACACCCTGCAGAATTAGAAGGTTTGTTTTTTACCAACGAACGAGACAGTAGCTACATCACTCAATTCAATACCAATAAAAATGCATGGGATACGGTACCTACAAACAAACCCTCAACACCCGGCACTTTAACTACAGGCTCACCATTGATTGATAACTATACCAATCTCAGAAGCTTTACTACTGCACTCACCAATAATGGCTATTTTTCTAAAACCTATTCCCCTAAAACCAATATTTTGGGGTTAGCTAAAAATTTAGACAGTATTGTATTAAATCCAGATGCTTCATTTAATGTATACTTCTCTTTTATAGTTCAAAACCAATCGGGCCGTGTGCTTAATAATATTTCTATTAGCGATAATTTGGTAAACACATTTACCAATTCTATGACATGGAAAATCTTGTCTTTAACTCATTTATCGCACACTACGGTTAATTTAAATCCAGCATTTACTGGAATTGATGCCGATACGCTATTAACAAAAAATACTACTTCTTTGGCTGCCGGTGAAGCAGATACAATTAAACTTGCATTAAAATTAAATACCAATAAATTGTCTGGTACATTTTATAATACTGCAATTGTTAGCGCCAAAGATCCAATTACTAATGATGTTTATACAGAATATTCGTCCAACGGGCTAAATGTACTGGCTAAAAATAGAAATAAAACCCCAATCCCTATTAATGCACCCAATCTTAAATTGCATATACCTGGTGGATTTTCTCCAAATAATGATGGAGTTAACGACTTATTTGTTATAGATAACTCATCTTTATATAATATTACCGTTAAAATGTATAATAGATGGCAGAATTTAGTATACGATAGTAAAGGATATTATAACAATGATTGGGATGGTGTGTGCAGAGAACCAGGTACATTGTTCAATGATAAACTTCCGGAAGGCACTTATTTTTATATTATTGAAGTGTATGAAAAAGCAACTGGTGATTTGTTCCAGCGTCCAGTTGGTTTTATAACATTAAAACGATAAATTGATAACTATTAACTGTTGATGAATGAGCCATATATAAACAATGTTAACTAACGGCAATTGTATATTGGGGCTATATCTCACAACCAAATAAAACATTGAATAAAAAATACATGAATAAAAAAATTGTATATATATTTTTGCTGAGCGTGCTTTTTACTAAATCAGTTAAGGCGCAGCAAGATCCAATGTATTCACAGTATATGTTTAATATGTTGGCCATTAACCCGGCTTATGCCGGAAACCATGAAGTTTTTGGAGCAACTGCATTGTTTCGCCAGCAATGGGTTGGTGTACCAGGAGCACCACAAACTTTTACCCTTGGTTTTGATGTGCCAGATAATAAACGTGGTTTTGGCTATGGCGTTCAATTAGTTGGCGATCAAATAGGTATTCAAAAAACCAATGCAGTTGCAGGTAGTTTTTCTTATAGAACCCATGTTTTCAGCGAAAATGATGAATTAGCATTGGGTTTTCAAGGGTCTATGTCTAATTACAGTGCCAATTATAATTCAGTAGACCTTATTCAACCTTATGACCCATCTTTTGTAGGATTGGTGATAAATACTTGGACTCCTAACGTAGGTGCCGGTATTTTTTATCATACCAAGGATTTTTATTTAGGTATTTCTTCTCCCACAATTTTAAGCGCTCAGATGCAACAAGTAGATGCAACTAGTATTACTAGAAGTGCACAATCTTTTTTCTCTATACCACATACTTATGCTACAACTGGTTTTGTATTTCACTTAAGTGATGCAATTGATTTAAAACCTTCTGCAATGCTTAAATTGGTAAAAGGTGCTCCAATTGAATACGATGTAAATGCTCAAATATACTTATACGACTTAATTTCATTAGGTGCATCTTATAGATCAAATGCCGCTGTTGTAGGTATGGCTGGTTTACAATTAACGCCTAATTGGCGTATTGGCTATGCTTATGACAAAGATATTACTGGATTCAAAGCATTTAATACCGGAACACATGAAATAATGCTTGGCTTTGCTTTAAATAGATCAACTAAAGTAGCAAACCCTCGTTTAATGTATTCTTGTACGCAGATGTATAGGTTTTAACGAAATAAATGCTTTGAAGAAACAGTAAAATATTTTTAGCGATATTCAAAAACAGCGAAATAATAGATTTAATAAAAAATTATGTACACTACTACTATCAAGACCATATCAACAATAACATTTTATACAGTAGTATTTGTTTTTTGTTTATCTGGAATTGCTTTTTCTCAAGTTTCTTCTTTACCGGCTTCTAAAACTAACTTTTATGTAGAAAAAGGAAAAAAAGCATTTGAAGAATTAAAATATCAAAATGCCATCACTAATTTCCAAAAAGCCACTAAAAAACAAGCTACACAAAATAACGCAAACTATGGATTGGCTATGAGTTATCTTCAAAATAGCCAATATAAAAGTTCCTTAAATGCTTTCGAAAAATTAAGCCCTGAATTGTTTGGACACGATTTTTTTCTGAATTACTTATATACTTTAAAGGCAAATGGAAAGTATAAAGAAGCTTTGGAAAAAAGTACTGCATACATGAAAAACAATTCTGATGAAAATAATGATATCTATAATTTCTTGGAAAATTTAAAAAGCGTCTATACTATTGGAAAAAATCCTTGGGAAGCAAAAATCAGTTTTGTTAATTTCAATTCATCCGGTCGCGATTATTCTCCAATGATCGTTGGAAACAAATTGGTATACCTCTCTAACAAAAAAGCAAGTGGTGGTATTAGAAACTTTAACTATCATTTTAATGATGAAAATAATAATACCTCATTCACAAAGTTGTATATAATCGACAACATCGATAAAATTACATCACAACCCATTAACACAAATGACTCAAATAAGGTTAATGTAGAAAACAATAATGCTGTAGTAGATTTGTTGGAACAACGTGATATGAACCTTGGCCCTGTTGCATTTACGAAAGACAATAAAACAATTTATTATACGCTTAACTACAAAATTAGAAATAAAGTTACCAGTTGGCTAAGAATCATGAAAGCTGATTTTAGTAATGGAAAAATAACGAAATCAGTTCAATTTCCGCATAATAACCAAGATTTTGCAATTGAACATCCTGCAATTACGCCCGATGGTAGGTTTTTATTTTTTACGTCCAATAAAACAGAAACAGGTTTTGGCGGATTCGATTTGTATCGGTGTGAGTCAACAGGCAAAGATGGCGATTGGAAGTATCCCATTAATTTAGGTGAAGTAGTAAATACAAAGGGCAATGAAATGTTTCCATATATAGATGCGAAAGGTTTTTTATTTTTTGCTTCAGACCGGCTACCAGGCCTTGGTGGATTAGATTTATTTAGGGTTAAATTAATGAATGGGCTACCAGCTGGGAAACCAGAGAATTTAGGAGCACCCATGAATTCTACTTTCGACGACTTTGGAATTACATTTACTGAAGATGGCAAATTAGGTTTTTTTAGTTCTAATAGAAGAAATGAAAACGACGATATTTATCAGTTTAGCATCAACATAAAAGATGGAAAAACAAAGTATATTGGTGGAATTGTTTATGATGATAAAACCAAATTGCGATTATTTGATGCTGCACTAGACTTTAAATTTGCCAAAGAAGAATATGATTTCACTATTAATTCTGATACCGCTGGTGCATTTAATACTTTGTTAGACAACGAAATTAAAAATGTACAGGTTACTGCTAATAAGGAAGGGTATGAACAATATGTTGCAAATGTTAAAACAGACAGTATCGATGGCAATTCTTTAATAATTTATCTTAAACCTAAAATCGATAGTAGTTTATTAGTCAATAATGAAGATACAGTTGTTACTGAGCCTGACAATAATTTTACGTTTTCCAATGGAAACAAAATCAATAGTAATGATTTAAAACATAAAATATTTTATGGTTTTAACGAATCGAGGGTATTGGGGCAAACTAATTTGAAAAGCTTAGAAAGAGCAGCACGTGATTTAGAGGAAAATCCGAATAATGTTATTATTATCGCATCTTTTACAGATTGCGTAGGGTCAAGTGATTATAATGACCGCCTTTCTGCAAAACGATCTGAATCGGTTAGAAAAATCTTATTATCACGCGGTATTGCTGCTAATAGAATTAAAGTATACAACTATGGCGAGAAATACTTAATTGAGCAATGTAAAGGAGATGCATCGGACAAACAAGGGCAAGCAGTTAATCGCCGTTCAGATATTTATATTTCTCCTAATGAAAAAGCAGAAAAATTTGATCCATTGACTGACATTACTTTGGATGCAACAAAAGATGCCGAAACACTTGAAGAATTTAAAAATGGAAAAATAGGTAAATCATCAGATCCGGTGTTCTCACTGAAATACTTTAAATCATTGAATGATACCTTATTACATGTAATTTATTTTAATCAAAATAAAACAGATATCGACAACTCATTTGGCGCTTTGGCCAATTTGAAAGAGTTTCTGCGAATAAATAAAGAGTTTAAAATAAACTTACGTGGCCATGCTGATATAGCTGAGTTAGATGAAGAATTACATTTGTCTAAACAAAGGATAGAAATTATTAGACGTTATTTCAGTACTTACTTTATAGATCCATCTAGAATTACTTATGAAGTATTTGGAAAAAAGAAACAAGCCATTAATTCGCTGATTGATAAAAATGTTGCCTGGAAAAATAGGAGAGTAGAGGTAAGAATATTTAGATAAATAATTCAATACAATAACAAAAAAGGAAGCTTGCCAATTAATTTGCATTGTAGCAAATTTGTTAGCAAGCTTCCTTTTTTTAATGTTGCGTTAGCATGTGGCATTAATTTTCTATTAAAAAATAGATAATTGCAAGAAATTCAATCAATCTTACTGGCTATTTTATGAACATCCCATATATAGTATTATTTTTGTAACTATAAAATAAATTCTAATAAACAAGTATTTTAAAAACCGAATACTACTTTTAGCTTATGTAGAGTAAATTATCATATTTAAATATTATATATGATAGGATATACTATTTATGTAGTAATGAATCCAGTTTTAACTCGAAATCTAATAAATTAAATTAAGCCAAATAGTAAGTATATAAAACATTATCAATTGTTTTAAAATGAGACTGCTATGTGTCAAATAAAAAATAAATGGTTACATATGAAAATAGGTAAACTAAATTTCACTTGTATTAAAGTGGTATTTATTTGTTTTGGGGCTTTCTTTTTTAGTAATGCTAATTCACAAATTAAATTAGTAGACTCAAGGGGGACCTTGCGTGATACGTCAACATTGCTATCTGGGAGGGTAAAATATACAGATACCTCCGCAATGTTAAGTGCCTATCTACGTAAAGGAGATACTGCCTCAATTAGCTCGCGTATTAATTTAAAACTAAATATCAGCGATACGGCTTCAATGTTAAATCCATATTTGCGTGATGCAGATACCACTGCAATGCTATCTAACTATGTAAATGCGGCAACAAATGGATTAACAAAGAGCGGGAAAGTAGTCAGTTTAGGAGGAGCTTTAACAGGAGCAACAACAATAACCGCCACTGCTAGCAACACATTATCAATAGCCGGCTTACAAAGTGGAACAAGTACAGATAGTATTGTAACCATTAATCCGAGTACCAATGTACTAACAAAAAGAACTTTAACTGCAACAATTGCTGAACCTTGGTATAAGGTAGGTACAACATCCGGAGCAACTAGTAATACCGATGATATTTTTTTAAATGGCAAAGTAGGTATAGGTACAACTTCTCCATATAATAATTTAGATGTAGTTGGTGGACTGAATATTAGAAATATTGCGGGTAATTGGGGAACAGGGTATGGTATTGAACTTAATTCAAATTCAAGTTCCCCTAGAATGGATTGGGTTTATAATGGAGCCTATATAGGACAATTTTCTTCGGATGCAAATAATTTTATACTACAAAACTCTAAACAAGCAACAGGAGGATTTACATTTTTAACAAGTGTTTCTGGTACTCAAACTGAAAAAGTAAGAATTTCAAATAGCGGTTATGTAGGTATTGG
>CANGCK010000061.1 GCA_947452295.1 Sphingobacteriia bacterium | reverse complement strand
AGTTTCACAGTACAAATATATATGTATATACATGTATTTGCAAAATATTATTTAGTTGGCGAATTTAAAGACCACCCCGTCCTGCGGGCACCACTTCAAGGGAGGGGAATTTTGAGCAGTGCCATGGGACACTTTCAGTTATTTCACCTAATTAGTTGCCAAAATATTGCACTTAAATTGCTAATTACAAACGTTTCAAACGCGGATTTTGAGCAAAAAAATATTGTGCATTTTGCAAAAAAAGAGACGCCTTATTGACGTCTCTTTTTCAGTTGAAGCAAATGCTTATTAGTTTGAACGATTTTTGGCGGCGGCTTCTGCTGCTTTACGCCATTCATCTAAACCGCTACAATTAGCATAATCCTTGTCGATTAATACGTAATAAGTAGGGATATGTTCTTTGAACCATTTTTCGAGGGTGGCTGTTTTCTTTTCTTCTATTGCTCGCTGTGAAACACGATTATAATCGTCTCTTAGATTTTCTCGGTGTGGCTCCTTTTTAGTTTTGTAATAGATAATACGTGCTAGTTTTCTATTTCTTTCGTCTACATAAACTTGTGATTCAGAAATTTCACCAGGCTTCATAGAACTAATTGGTTTAATCATGTCTTTGTCTAACAAATCCATAGAAATAAATGTAGAACCATCTCTTCCAGAAAGTGCGCCAGCGCTGAATTTACTAGATTCATCATCACTAAATTTATTCACAGCCTCAGCAAAACTTAACTTACCCTTTAAGATTTCCGTTTTAATGCTATCAAGTTTTTGTTTTGCTTCTTTTACTTCATCTTCTGTAACAGGAGGAATGCGTAAAAGATGACGAACCACCGCTTCATCTCCAGAGCGGCTAATCATATAAATTATATGCAAGCCAAATTTTGATTTTACTACTGGTGAAATTTGACCTTCTTTTAAACGGAAAGCTGCTGCCAAGAAAGCCGGATCCCAAAATTTATCGTTTCTATTTAAAGTATATTGACCGCCGTTTTCTTTAACTGCTGGATCTTCTGAATAGTTTTTAGCCAACTGTTCAAACTTTTTTGCACCAAGTGCTTCTGCTTGTTTTTTGTAATCATACATTTGTTTAGCCACATAATCTTCTACATCTTTATTGGCTTTTGGATGTATAATAATTTGACTTACTTCAATTTCACTTTCATAAAATGGAAGGCTGTCTTTTGGCGTTTTGTTATAATAAATTTTAACTTCGGTAGGAGTGATTTTTATGTTTTCTACAATTTTCTTTTGCATTTGATCGGCCAATTTCTGCTCTTTGAATGCTTCTCTAAAATCATCTTTTAATTGATAAACCGATTTGCCTGCAATTTCTTCTAATATATCTTTAGAACCATATTGTTGGATGGTTTGTCTGATACGGTTATCAAGTTCGCCTTCAATTTCATCTTCGCTTACTTCTAAAGAATCTTTTTGAGCTTGTAATAATAAAGCTTTACGAATTAATTGGCTTTCGAGAATTTGGCATTCGGTAGGAAGAATTACATTTTCTTGCCCTTGCGCCTGTCGTTTAATATCGGCAATAGTATTTAGTACATCAGAACGCAGGATGATTTTATCACCTACCTGACCTACTATTTTATCTGCCACCACTTTTTTAGATTGAGCATTTACTGGGGTAATTAATGCCGATGTAATAACCATGCAAATAACCATCAATTGCTTCATACACTTCTTGTATTTAAATTTTATTTCACCACTTTTTGGTGGTTAATATCATTGATAAATAGAACATACCTAAACAGTATTCAATAGTTGTTCAACTGCCGTTTAAGGTTTATTTTACTTAGTTCATTTATTTTCCACAAAAGCCTTAAACCGAACACCGTAAAAATACTACTATGGCGCTAGGCTTAAGGCTTTATTTTTGTTAATTCTTACTTATATTATAAAGTACGTTTAACTTCTTCCTCTTCAAATGCTTCAACAATGTCTCCAACACGGATATCGTTGTAATTTTTGATGGTTAACCCGCACTCCATGTTACTTGATACTTCTTTTGCATCATCTTTATAGCGTTTTAAGCTGCCCAATTCTGCACTTTGGCCTTCACCTTTTGGATATTCCACAATACCATCACGAATAATACGTATTTTACTATTTCGGGCGATTTTACCTTCCAATACATAACAACCTGCAACGGTTGCTTTATCAAACTTATACACTTCTCTAATTTCAACGTTGGCGGTAATTTTTTCTTGGAATTTAGGTTCAAGCATCCCTTCCATAGCGCTCTTAATTTCATCAATAGCGGTATAAATAATAGAGTAAAGTTTAATCTCTACACCTTCTGTTTCGGCTAGTTTATTGGCTTGCATAGAAGGTCGGACATTGAAACCGATAATGATAGCGTCTGATGCAGTTGCTAATAACACATCACTTTCAGAAATTTGTCCAACACCTTTTAATACCACTCTAACTGCTATTTCTTCGGTAGAGAGTTTTTGTAATGAATCGCTAAGTGCTTCTACAGAACCATCCACATCACCTTTAATAATGATGTTTAATTCTTTAAAGTTACCCAATGCCAAACGACGACCAATTTCATCTAGTGTGATATGTTTTCTAGCTCTTAATCCTTGCTCACGAAGGATTTGAGCACGTTTGGTAGCTACTTCTTTTGCTTCGGCTTCATCGGTAAACATTTTGAATTTCTCACCTGCTTGTGGCGCACCGTTTAATCCTAAGATGACTACCGGTGTTGATGGAGGCGCAGTTTCAATACGTTGGTTCCGTTCATTAAACATGGCTTTTACACGACCATGGTACTGACCAGATACGATTAAATCTCCTTGATTGAGTGTACCATTTTGCACCAAAATTGTTGCTACATAGCCTCTTCCCTTATCGAGAGATGCTTCAATAATGGTACCGCTGGATTCTCTGTTAGGGTTTGCTTTAAGGTCGAGTAAATCAGCTTCTAATAGTACTTTTTCTAATAGCTGGTCTACATTTAATCCTTGTTTAGCCGACAATTCCTGGTTTTGGAATTTACCGCCCCAAGCTTCAACCAGAATATTCATTTGAGAAAGCTGTTCGTATATTTTTTGAGGGTTTGCGCCGTCTTTATCTATTTTATTCACCGCAAAAATCATTGGAACACCAGCAGCTTGTGCGTGGCTGATCGCTTCTTTTGTTTGCGGCATTACTGCATCATCGGCTGCAACAACGATAATTGCTATATCGGTTACCTTGGCACCTCTTGCACGCATTGCGGTAAAGGCTTCGTGACCAGGTGTATCTAAGAAAGTAATAGCTCGGCCATTAGGAAGTGTTACTTCGTATGCACCTATATGTTGGGTAATACCACCGGCTTCACCAGCAACTACATTGGCACTTCTGATATAATCTAGCAAAGAAGTTTTACCATGGTCAACGTGACCCATTATGGTTACAATTGGAGGTCGAGCAAGGAGATTGGCTTCATCATCCACTTCTTCTTCTTCTTCCATTACATCGGCATCTTCTAATCCAATGAATTCTACTTCAAAACCAAATTCACTTGCTACCAATTCAATTACTTCGGCATCTAAACGTTGATTGATAGATACCATGATACCCAAGTTCATACATTTGCCAATTACGTCGGCAAAGCTTACGTCCATTAAGTTAGCCAATTCACTAACAGTAACAAACTCAGTAACTTGAAGTTTATTGTCTTGTAGTCCTTCTTCACCCATTGCTTCAGCGGCTTCATCGCGCTTAGCTCTTCTATATTTAGCTTTCAGGCTTTTACCTCTACCACCCGTACCGGCCAATTTAGCCTGTGTTTCACGTATTTTTTCCTGAATTGCTTTTTGGTCGATTTCTTTGTCTTCATGGCGAGGAGCATTTCTATCATGACGATTTCCGCCACGGTTACCGCCGCCTTGGCCACCACCACGATTACCACCTTGACCACCACCGCGATTAAATCCGCCGCCGCCTTGATGGCCACCGCCACCACCGCCGCCATTATTGCGAGCAGGAACAATTGGTCTGTTAGGGCCGGTTAATGGCCTACCATCTGCATCTCTTTGTACTGGAGGAGGCGCTGCATGCGTATCTCCTTTTTTATCAACAGGAATACGTTTACGTTTGCGTTTTTCGTCTCTAGTAACAGGTTTGGGACGAGTATCGCTATTGATAGGTAGTTCAATTTTTCCTAAAATTTTAGGGCCTTCTAATTTTTCGGCTCTAATATTTTCAATTGTAGGCGCAACAGGTTCTGGTTCTGGAACTACAACAACTGGTTTAACAACCGGTGGAGCAGCAACTGGAGGAGCCTGTTTTGCTGGAGGTGGAGTTTTTTTAGCAGACTTATTGGCCACTTCCTGTTTAGGTTCGGGAACAGGAGTTGCTTTTTTAGCTGTTTTTTTAGGTCGAGTAGATGAATCTATTGCAGATAAATCAATTTTATCGATCACTTTAGGCCCTTGTTGAATTGGGGCCTGAATTTTTACTTTTTCCGGTTCTGTTGAAGCAGGTTGAGCTTTTTCAACAACAGGGGCAGGTGTTACAGCTTTGGGCTTTGGTTCAACCACAACAACTTCTTCTACAACGGGAGGAGGTGGTGGAGGAGTTGGTTTAACAACTTCTACAGGAGCTGAAACGCTTGCAACGGGTTCATCTTGTTTTACCTCTTCTTTAGGGGCTGCAACTTTTTTGTCTTCTTTTTTGAAAGTGATTTCCTCTTCTTCTTTCTTTTTACGCGCTTCAGATTGAGCTACTTTAGGTATTTCTACCTGATCGGCTTTATTCTTGGCTACTTTATCACTTTGGAACTCTGCCTGTAGGGCATAGTATTGGTCTTCTTGAAGCTTTGCAGTAGGCTTCAAATCATCTTTATTAAATCCTTTCTTCACCAAAAATTCAATCAGGGTATCCTGACCAATGTTGAATTCTTTGGCGGCTGCTAACAGTCTGGGTAATTTCAGTTCTGACATTCTTTGTTTTTAGGTCCATGGTCTAAACACATCATTCGTGGATTATGGACGCTGGTCCACGAATTTTTTCTATATTAACACCCATATCTGCCCTAGGCTCAACACTTTATAGACAAATATACGTGCTTATTAGCTGCTTAATCTTCACTTTCAAATTCTTGTTGTAATACTTTTCTCACATCATCAATTGTTTCTCGCTCTAAATCTGTTCTTCTTTCTAGTTCTTCGGCGGTTAATTTGAGGATGCTGCGACCTGTATCACAACCAATTTTTTTGAACTCATCAATGATCCATGGTTCAATTTCATCGCTAAATTCATCTAAATCAATATCAAACTCATCACTTATTTCTTCATCTTCGCGGTATACATCAATTTCATAACCAGTTAATTCACAGGCTAATTTAATGTTAACCCCTCTACGGCCAATAGCTAAAGAAACCTGATCGGGCTTCAAATATACATTGGCTTGTTTTTTATCGTTATCAAGATCCATATAGCTGATTTTAGCGGGTGTTAAAGAACGCTGAATCAACAATTGGATATTGGTGGTAAAGTTAATTACATCGATGTTTTCGTTTTTCAATTCACGCACGATACCATGAATACGACTTCCTTTCATACCCACGCAAGCACCTACTGGATCAATACGATCGTCATAAGATTCTACTGCTACTTTAGCACGATCTCCCGGATCACGAACGATTTTTTTGATAGAAATTAACCCGTCGAATATTTCAGGCACCTCAATTTCAAGCAATTTAGCTAAAAACATTGGACTTGTTCTAGAAAGAATGATTACTGGGTTATTGTTTTTAAGGTCTACACGAGCAATTACAGCACGAATATTCTCTCCTTTTTTGAAATAATCTTGAGGGATTTGTTCTGATTTAGGGAGAATTAATTCGTTTCCTTCCTCATCTATTAGTAAAACCTCTTTTTTCCATACCTGATAAACTTCGGCGCTTATGATTTCACCGATTCTATCTTCATATTTTTTAATAAGGCCATTTTTCTTAAGGTCGTTGATGCGGCTAGCTAGTGTTTGCTTAGCGGCAAGGATGGCGCGGCGGCCGAAATCCAAAATGTCTACTTCTTCGTATAATTCTTCACCTACTTCGAAATCGGGTTCAATTTTAGCTGCGTCTGTGTAAGCAATTTCTGCTAATGGATCATTTACTTCACCATCTTCTACAATCATGCGGCGGCGTATAATTTCAAGGTCACCTTTTTCTGCGTTCACAATTACGTCGAAGTTGTCATCGCTTCCGTACTTTTTACGGAGTAATGTTTTGAATACATCTTCTACCACTTTCATCATCGTGGGACGATCTATTTTTTCATCATCCTTAAACTCCTGAAACGCCTCTATAAGATTGATACTGGCCATAACGATGTTTTTTTATGTCTACTAAAATTTAATTTGAACGGTTGTTGATTTTATATTGTTGAAAGGAATAACCACTTGTTCGGTAATAGCTTTCTTTCCCTTACCTGTTGTTCTTTTGATGATAATATCTTGGTCGGCAACTTCCTCTAAAACGCCTTCCTGCACTGAATCGTCATTGAATATTACTTCAATATATCTCCCAATATTTTTTTTGTATTGGCGATGTAATTTTAATGGCTCATCTACACCTGGAGAAGATACTTCCAAAGAAAAATCACCTTCGGGATATATAGCAGCTTCCTCTATTTTTTTATAAAGTTGGCGATTAAAGAAAACGCAACGCTCAATTTTTACTCCTTCATCACCATCAATAAATATTTTGATATTGTTGGTAGGTTTAATGGTTAGTGAAACGCAAAAATAAGCGGGCTCCTCGGCTAAGATGCTGTTGAGCATTTCTTCAATTACTGAAATATTTGGGTCTATTGCCATATTTAAAAAGAGAGGGGAACGATAGTCGTTCCCCTCAATAATTCTTTGTTGGTGCAAATATACACAAATAGATAGATATCTACCAAATTTTTACTATTTATCCTTTTTTTTGATTGAATTTAACAAGCTTGTACCTCGTTTTTGGGTAATTTTGTTGCATTATGTTTAAGATACTATTGTGGTGTTTTTTAATCTATATGGTATATAGATTTGTATTTGAGTTGGTATTGCCCATCAGTAAAAAAGTGGGTGAAATAAAGAAAACAATGGCTAGTATGCAGCAACAACAGCCGTATCAACAAACCAACAGCAATTTTCAACAACAACATACGCAGCAACAATCAGCACCTAATAATACAAGTACACCCAAAAAGGCAGATTATATTGATTTTGAGGAAATCAAATAATTGACAATTAATAATTGACAATGGATAATGGGTAATGGGGTAGTTAAAGGGTTAAGTCCAGCACAGTTTTTGGGTGTACTAAATGAATGGTTTGTAGACCGGCTTGCTTTGCTCCTTCTATATTTTTAATGGTATCATCTATAAAAAGTGTTTCATGGGGTACTAGCTGCTGTTCCTGAATAATTTGCTTAAATGATGCTACATAAGGTTTTCGCAATCCCAATGTTTGCGAATAATATGCTT
The DNA here is from genome assembly GCA_947452295.1 of Sphingobacteriia bacterium. Classification (GTDB taxonomy): domain Bacteria; phylum Bacteroidota; class Bacteroidia; order Chitinophagales; family Chitinophagaceae; genus Sediminibacterium. Next base: position 8,266 of record CANGCK010000061.1, on the reverse strand, counting down.
TTATAAAATAACTGTTAAAATCTTTACCTGGAAAGGCTTTTATAAAATCTTCCATAAACCGATCGTAATGAATTTGATTGGTATTGGAAAACAAGTAAATGTTATACTGCTCTTTTATTTTAGTTAACCAATCAATACGCTCTTTCGGAAAATCGAGGAGCAAAGCATTCCATGCGTTTTTTATTTGCTCATTGGTAAGGTTAGTGCCACTTTCTTTTCTAAATACATTATAAAAATCGTCAGGAGAAAGTTTGCCTGTTTCTAACAACTCAAATAATTCATTTGAATGGTGTTGACTAAACATTTGGGTGAAATTGGGAATTCCTAATTGAACAAATGCCTGCTCGGTTAACTGGTAATTGATATTGAGGAAAATACCCCCTAAATCGAAGATGATGTTTTTGATGTGTTGCATGAATAATGTATGCTTTTGAAAGAGGATTTATTTTTTATTGGTTGGTGGAGTAGTTGTGGGTGTAATTAATTTAAAATAAGTTGCTTTAAACCGATTATTTAGTATTTCGCCTTGTACATTAGCCAAACGAACTGCATTACATAATCCTTCTTTAGCATGCGCATCGCCATGGTCGTCAAGATTGGTGCCATCTACAAAAATAGGTTTGCCAAACATTTTAATGGCCAATTCACAAGATTTGCCTTTCATTCCAAACTTACATTCACCGCATGCTACTTCAGCAATGAGTAGTTTTTTTTGTGGATCGGGTTGAGAAGAAATTGTTTGCTTTATGGGAGCCTCTTGCGCAATTGCAGTTATAGAAATACAAATTGCGAATAATGCATTTGAGATATATTTCATGTGTGTTTATTTAGTTGTTTTTTTAATGGTCACATGGTATAGTCTTATATTTATTTCGGTTGGTATGCAACCCTTTCGTTTGACTATTTCATGTGTATATTTTGTATTGATTTTACCTGTAAGATAAGAAATTATTATATCTATCATTCAAGTTGAACAACTAACAGTGGATATTTTGTTTAACTTGCGCCCTCAATTTTAGCAATATGAAACTAGAAGAAGTGCTCCTCAAAAGAAGTGAAAACAAGTGTGAATTATGTGGTGCTGCCGATCAAGTAAAAGTATATGAAGTGCAACCACAAGACAATAGTAATGCAGAAAATAGTTTAGTGGCCTGTACCACTTGTATTGCGCAAATTGATAAAAAAGCTGCTTTAGACAGCAACCATTGGAAATGTTTGGTAGAGAGTATGTGGAGTGAAGCACCCGCTGTTCAAGTGGTTGCTTGGCGAATATTAAATAGATTAAGAGACGAAAGTTGGGCAGCCGATCAATTAGATATGTTGTTTTTAGAGGACGATCGTTTGGCATGGGCTAAAGCTACCGGCGATCATGAAAATGATGGCAGCGTTGATTTACATAAAGACAGTAATGGCACGGTTTTACAAAGTGGCGACAGTGTTGTGCTTACTAAATCATTAGATGTAAAGGGCTCTACCCTTAATGCTAAAATGGGAACAGTGGTAAAAAATATTCGTTTGGTGGAAGATAATACCGAGCAAATTGAAGGGAAAATTGAGGGTCAGGTGATCGTTATTTTAACGAAGTATGTTCGGAAGCAGGGATAGACCCGATTGGACTCAGGTACTATTGATTATTTAATCACTAGTTTGTTGTTAAGTATATTAAAAATGCAGCGAGATTTATTTTAATAAATTTCGCTGCATTTTTAATATAGCTATTCAATCTCCTACTCCTACCAGAAAATAGTATATAAAGCAGTAATGATTCCAAGTATTAAAACAACGCCGGCTAAGAATGCGGGATTCATTTTAAACATCGATCCATCTACTTCTAAACCATTGCTTTTCTTGCCACGTTTTTCATCTAACAAACTAATAATAATCATTCCAATTACGCTAATCAAAAACACAAATCCCATTCTATCTAAAAATGGAATTTCATAAACACCTTTATCGTTTGCTTTGGCAAAACCCGAAGATGCCAAGAACGATAAATTGGCTATGGCCGGTAAAAATTTGAAAACAATCGACAATACAAATCCACCAATTGTAGCAAAAAGTGCGGCATTAGAAGATGTTTTTTTCCAGAAGAAGCCCATGATGAACATGGCAAAAATTCCCGGTGATACAAAGCCAGTATACTCTTGTATATATTGGAATCCGCCTTTTTTATCGATACCCATTAATGGGGCAATAATTACAGCCAAAATCATAGCTACCACAACAGTAATCTTTCCAATTTTTACTTGTTTTTCTTCGGTTGCATCTGGTTGAATTTTCTTTTTGAAAATATCTAAGGTGAAAATAGTGGCAATGCTATTTGCTTTACCGGCCAATGAAGCAACGATAGCCGCTGTTAATGCAGCAAAAGCCAATCCTTTTAAACCTATGGGCAATAAATTAAGTAATACCGGGTAAGCACGATCGGGATTTAACTCTCCGTTTTGTAACATTTCTGTTTGGAAACTACCATCTTTATACAACACATAGGCTGCAATACCCGGAAGCACTACAATTACCGGCATAAGTAATTTTAAGAATGCGGCAAATAAAATTCCGCTGCGAGCAGTTTTTAAATCGGCTCCTAATGCACGTTGTGTGATGTATTGGTTGCAGCCCCAATAATTAAGGTTCACAATCCACATACCTCCTATTAAAACAGTTAAACCCGGTAAGTCCATATAACTTGCATTGTCTTCGTGCAATATCATGTGAAAATGGGTGTTGGCCTTTTGGGTTAATAAAGTAAAGCCTTTAATGACGCCGGTATCTCCATAAAATTCAGATACCATATTCAATGCTAAATACGTTGTAACCAATCCGCCTAATACCAAGAAAAACACTTGCAGCACATCGGTATAGCCAATTACTTTCATTCCGCCCAGTGTGATGAAGATGGCAAATATGGCCAATCCGTACATACAAACCGTAATGCTGATTCCTGAAATACTATTGATAGCCAATGCACCTAAGTACAAGATAGATGTTAGGTTTACCAACACATATAATAATAACCAAAATACTGCCATAATCATACTTACTGTTCCATTATACCGCTGATTTAAGAATTGCGGCATGGTATAGATTTTATTTTTAAGGTACACCGGAATAAAGAATATGGCTACAATGATTAAAGACACAGCGGCCATCCACTCATACGTTGCGATGGCTAAGCCCATTTTAAAGCCCGATCCACTCATCCCTATAAACTGCTCTGCAGATATATTTGAAGCAATTAAAGAAGCGCCAATTGCCCACCAGGTTAAAGAACCTTCTGCCAAAAAATAATCGTGCGAAGCAGTGGTACTTGCTTTCTTTTTCTTTTGATGAATCCAATATCCATATCCAGATACGATGATAAAATAAAATAGAAAAACCAGGTAATCTATGTTATGTAGTTGATTCATTAGAGCGTTTTTTAGGTGTTAAATTTTGGTATATTAAAGCTGTTAGTAAAGCTATTAATATTGGAAGATACAGATTTTATTTAAAGTAAAATTTGCAGTAGAACCTATATTAGATGAATCGGGTTAAAAATTTGTATACCACTCCATAAAAATTAAGTAAGTTTACCATACAACGTTAAAAAGTCAAAAGTTAAAGCCACAAACAAAGTACGTATATCAACTAAAAAATTTAAAATTCAAACGTTTAAAAAACATGAAAAAAATCCTTTCCTTTTTATTCCTGCTGTGTTTGCTGCAAACTGCATTTGCTCAGCAAATCAATAAAGACGCCCGTATGGGTTGGTGGCGTAATGCTAAGTTTGGTATGTTTATTCACTGGGGGTTATACGCTGTTCCTGCTGGCGAATATAAGGGCGATAAAAATCATGCCGAATGGATTATGAATACTGCTAATATTTCTATTCCTGAATATGAAAAATATGCTGCTGAATTTAACCCTACTTCATTTGATGCAGAGCAATGGGTAAAAATGGCTAAAAATGCAGGAATGAAATACATAGTTATTACCTCTAAACACCATGATGGATTTTGTTTATGGGATAGCAAGGTTTCTGATTATGACGTAATGGATCGTACGCCCTTTAAGCGAGATATTATGAAGGAGCTTAGCGTGGCTTGTAAAAAATATGGTATCAAATTTTGTATGTATCATTCCATTATGGATTGGCATCATCCTAATGAAAATAAAAACAACATCAATGCTTATACCAATGATTATCTTAAGCCCTGTTTAAAAGAGTTGGTTACAAAATATGACCCGGCTGTGTTATGGTTTGATGGTGAATGGGTAGATGAATGGACTACCAGTAAAGGCGATTCGTTGTACAATTGGTTATTGAGTTTAAAACCAGATTTAATTGTTAACAACAGAGTTAGTAAGGGTCGCAATGGAATGCAAGGAATGAATAACAAAGAAGCAGCAGGTGATTTTGGTACGCCGGAGCAGGAGATTTTAGAAGAGAAAAACAACAATGATTGGGAAAGTTGTATGACGATGAATAATCATTGGGGATTTAATAAAAACGACCAGCATTGGAAGACTGCCAATCAATTGGTGTGGAATTTAGTAGACATTATTTCTAAAGGGGGCAATTATTTACTCAATATTGGGCCTACAGCAGAGGGGCTATTCCCTGATACCAGTATTCAACGTTTACAGCAAATTGGGGAATGGGTTAAAGTTAACCAAGAAGCAGTATACGGTTTAACTACCTGGAAGTATTTTAGTGAAGGAGATGCTATTCGTTATGCATCTAATAAAAAAGGAGAAGTATATGTTTATGTGAATGGTTTTCCGGGCAACAATTTATTGTTGAGAAAAATAAAGCCCAAAGCCGGATCAACCATCAGTTTGTTAGGTTCTAACATAAAGCTAACCTGGAAGGATGCGCCTGAAGGTATTGTAGTAAATATTCCAAGCAATTTATCCTACACTCCGCAAGCTTCTGATGTGTATGTATTTAAACTAACGGGCACTCCTCAAAACTTATCGGCTGTTCCGCAAATTGGTTCAGCTGAAGAAACGATGAACAAGACAAAAGTGATTGCCAATCAAGTTGCATCGGTGCCGATAACTTCTACCGAAAAAAATGCAGTTATTCGTTATACTTTGGATGGCAGTAACCCAACATCAAGTGCCACTTTGTATACAAAGCCTATTGAAATTTCCGCTACTACAACCATCAAAGCTATTGCGCGCAATTCAGGTAAAATGTGGAGTGATGTTGCTTTAGTGAATGTATTAAAAGGTAAATATGCATTGGATTTAAAATCTACCTATTCCAGCCAATATGCGGCATTAGGTCCAGTTACGCTGGTGGATGGTCTATTTTCTGATCCGGGCAATTTTCATAAAAACTGGATGGGTTTTGAGGGAAAGGATTTAGAAGTAGTGTTGGATTTAGGTGCTGAAAAAACATTTAATAAAGTGTTTGGATCATTTTTACAACGCCAGGGAGATTGGATTTTCTTGCCATCAAACTTTAGTGTGGCTATTTCTTCAGATGGTAACAATTTTAGTTCATTGGGCGAAGTGAGTGAGCCATTGCCAAATGAGCTTAATACACAAACAGAAAGTAAAAAATTAACCTTACAAAAAACTGCAACAGCCCGTTATATAAAAATCAAAGCTAAAAATGTGGGTGTTTGTCCAGCATGGCATGCCGGCAATGGCGGCAAAGCCTGGATTTTTGTGGATGAATTAGGCGTAGAATAATTTATTTATACAAAAGAATCAAGGTTGCATATTCCTAAAAACAAATCCCTCCATGTAAACATGGAGGGATTTGTTTTATATAAAAGATGGCTCTTTTTATTGATCGAAAAGAGAATTAAATATAGCGGTTAATTAAGTTTTCAATAAATTCTTGCTTACCGCTTATAGTAGCCGGCTCCCCTCCTGCAATAGCAATGGCTCTTAAATCTTCTAACGTTAATTGTCCGTTTTCAAAATCTTTACCTTTACCTGCATCATAAGAAGCATATCTATTGGAGCGGATCTGTTGATAGTCGGATTCACTGATTATTTTATCGGCAGTTACCAATGCTCTAGCAAAAACATCCATAGCACCAATATGAGCATCAAATAAGTCTTGCGGATCGGTGGAGTTTCTTCTTATTTTGGCATCGAAGTTGATACCGCCACCTTTAAATCCACCGGCTTCTAAAATAATCAATAAAGCTTCGGTTAATTCATTGATGTTATTGGGGAATTGATCGGTATCCCATCCGTTTTGATAGTCGCCTCTATTGGCATCCATACTACCTAACAAACCGGCATCTGCAGCCACTTGTAGTTCATGTGTAAAGGTATGTCCGGCTAGTGTTGCATGGTTTACTTCAATATTTAAGCTAAAGTCGTTCAACAAATCATACTGACGAAGGAATCCTATAACGGTTTCACAATCGTAATCGTATTGATGCTTAGAAGGTTCACAAGGTTTTGGTTCGATGAAAAATTTACCTTTGAAACCATTTTTACGTGCGTAGTCTTTTGCGGTATGTAAAAATTTAGCAAGATGATCTTTCTCTCTTTTCATGTTGGTATTAAGTAAACTCATATACCCTTCTCTACCACCCCAGAACACATAATTTTCGCCGCCTAAAGCTATAGTTGCATCTAAAGCTGCTTTAACCTGAGCGCCTGCATGTGCGAGCACACTAAAATCCGGATTGGTAGCTGCACCATTCATATAGCGTCTGTTAGAAAACAAGTTAGCTGTTCCCCACAATAATTTTACTCCGCTGTCTTTTTGCTTTTGTAATAAATATTCGGTGATGGCTGCTAAACGTTTTTCATTTTCTGCAACGTCATTGGTAAAATCAACGGCATCTACATCATGAAAACAATAATAAGGCAATCCTAATTTGGTTATAAATTCAAAAGCGGCATCTGCCTTATCTTTTGCTCTTTCTATCGGATCGCTTTTTTCGTTCCAGGGAAATAAATGCGTAGGCTCACCAAATGGATCTGCACCGCTTCCGCAGAAGCTATGCCAGTATGCGCATGCAAACCTAAGGTGTTCTTTCATGGTTTTGCCTGCTACTACTTTATTTTCATCGTACCATCTATACGCCAATGGATTATCAGACTGTAATCCTTCAAATTTAATTTGACCGATACCTTTAAAGAATTCGGTTTTTCCTGTTATAATTGACATGTTTTTAAATTATAGTTGAATGTAAGTATATTTTTGTTTTTACAAATGCTTTTCTAGTTGTTCTTTCCATTGAGGGTATAAATCATTGTATTCGCTTATATATTTTGGCTCAATAATATTGGTGCTTTTTCTGTTTGCAAATGCGGTGGATGTATTTGCAAATATGCCTGCTCCAATTCCTGCCCCAATGGCTGCTCCGTAGCTACCATCTCCATCATAATACTCGATCGAAATATTGTTTACGCTAGCGAATGCCTGTGAAAAAACTTTACTTAAAAACAAATTTGCTTGACCGGCTCTTACCACTGTTGGTTGGAGGCCATTCTCCCGCATAATATCTAAGCCATAGCGCATAGCAAAAGCCACCCCTTCTTGCACAGCTCTGTACATATGTGCCGGACTATGTTGATTGAAATTGATGTTGGCAAAATGACTATTTACCATTTTATTGCCCAACATTCTTTCTGTACCGTTACCGAATGGCAAGGCAAAAAGACCAGATGCACCGGGAGCTGTTTTTTCTGCTGCGGCATTCAATTCGTTATAGCTTTGGGCGTTGCCCAATAAATCTTTCGTCCATCTATTAAAAATACCTGCTCCATTGATGCAAAGCAATACACCTATTCTTAACACTTCAGCGGTATAGTTTACATGTGCAAAACTGTTTACCCTTGATTGGGGGTCGTATTTTAGTTGATCAGAAACGCCGTATATAACTCCAGAAGTGCCAGCAGTAGCAGCCACTTCGCCCGGTTCAAATACATTTAGCGACAAGGCATTGTTGGGTTGGTCTCCTGCCTTATAAGTGATGGTTACTTTTTGTTGAAGTGATAATTTTTCTGCAACCCCTTTGGTGATATTTCCATGGGTTGAAAACAGCGGTTGAATATTGGGTAAAAGTGTTTGATCAAATCCAAAATAGTTGATTACATCAGCTGAAATGGTGTTGGTGTTGAAATCCCAAAATATGCCTTCCGATAATGCAGAAATAGTAGTGGTTGTTTCGCCGGTAAATTTCATGGCAATAAAATCTCCGGGCAATAAAACTTTGTCTATTTTACTATAAACAGCTGGTTCATTTTGTTTGATCCAAGCCAGTTTTGCAGCGGTGAAATTACCGGGTGAATTTAACAGATGACT
>CANGCK010000060.1 GCA_947452295.1 Sphingobacteriia bacterium | reverse complement strand
TTTACAGAAAAAGGACGTTGTTTCTGGATGAGAGTATATGAGATACCTGAAGGAGAAAAACAAGGTAAAGGAAGAGCAATTCAAAACCTCATTCAACTACCTGGTGATGATAAAGTAAAAGCGATATTGAATGTTAAAAAAATAGACGACAAAGATTTTATTCAAAATCATTATATCGTACTCTGTACCAAAAAAGGGATCATTAAAAAAACATCGTTGGAAGATTTTAGCAGACCGAGAGCCAATGGTGTTAATGCGATTACTATTGTAGAAGGAGATGAATTACTGGAAGCCAGAATGACAGACGGAAACAGTGAAATTATGATGGCCCTAAAGAGTGGTAGAGCCATTCGTTTTCCAGAAGAAAAAGTACGTTCTACCGGTAGAGGTGCAATAGGTGTAGGAGGTATCGAAGTAGATGATGCAAATGATGAAGTAGTAGGTATGATTTGTGTAAATAAAGAAGATCCCGAAAGAACTATTTTAGTGGTGAGTGAAAAGGGATATGGTAAACGAACAGCAATTGATGAATATAGAATTACCAACAGAGGAGGAAAAGGGGTTAAAACCATTAGTGTGACAGATAAAACAGGCGATTTAGTGGGAATTTTATATGTGAAAGAATCTGAGGATTTAATTATCACTTGTAAATCAGGTATTACCATCAGAACTGGTATTCTAGATATACGAGAAGCTGGCCGCGCTACACAGGGTGTAAAATTAATTCGTTTAGATGAAGATGATGCAATTGCCGCTATTTCTCAAATTGAAGAACAAGTTGATGATGTAGAAGAACCAACTGATTCTGTTGATAATGCTGAAAATACTGATATTAACAATGAACCAAACCCTTCCGATCAAATAACCAATGCAGATCCATCCGCTGAGCATACCATCGATGGAGGCGAACCTATTAATTAACCATTTATTCAATCATCAAATAAGTATAATATGAAATATCTATTCTCATTGATTTTCAGTATTTTATTACTGAATGTTGTTTCAGCTCAAGACTATAAAAAAGTACTTGCCAACGTATTACTCAATAAAATGGAAGATGCTAAAAGAGACATCGATAAAATTGAAGCCGATCCTAAGGGGCAGAATAAACCAGAAACTTGGTATTGGAAGTCAAAAATCTATGCTTCCATCAATAAAAATGAAGTAGCACGTCAAAATTATCCAACCATTTTATCTGATGCTGAAAAAGCGATTAAAAAATATATAGAACTTGATCCAACTTTTGCTATAGTAAAAGAAAAAGGACCTGAAGGTTTTTTCGATCTATATACTTATTCATTCAATACAGGTTTAAAAGATTTTAAAGATAAAAATTGGGCAGGGGCTGCAACTGATTTTGAAGGAGCTACTTTTTATAGCGATTACATATTTAAAAATAAATGGTCAAGTTCTCAAGCGCCATTCGATACCACTTCAATATTATATGCTGCCTATTCTAACCAAAATGCAAAACAGTTAGATAATGCCAGTAAATATTATCTGCGTTTAGCTGAAGCAAAATGTACAGGAGAAGGGTATCAAGATATTTATAAATTTCTTGTAGAACATTTCATGAATCAAAAAGATAAAAATTCATTCGACAAAGTGCTAAGCATTGGTAGAGAATTGTATCCTTCTGAAAAAGCTAGCTGGGAATATTATGAAACAGAATATATAGATCAAAACTTTACACTAGCAGAGAAAACAGATTTTTATGATAAAGGAGATGCTGCTGGTACAATTACAGAAAACCAATATTTACAATTTGGTGATGTTTTTGTAAATGTTAGACATAAAGAAACTGATTCAGCTAAATTTGATTTTTATACTAAAAAAGGAGTAGAAGCATTTAAAAAGGCATATGCTAAAAACAATCAAAATGCATTAGCCGCTTATAATGTTGCAGTAATTTATTACAACTATTTTAATGAATCAGATGATCGTTATGCAGCTAATATTAAAGCAATGCAGCAACTTAATTTAAATAGACCAGTAGAAAAAGATCCTAAAAAGAAAGCAGCAACTGATGCAAATATCAAATTAAAAGCTGAAGAAATTAAGAAAGCAAATGTATTGGTTGAAAAAGAATCTTTGGAAAATGTTGAAACATCTCTAGATTGGTTAACTAAGAGCTTTACACTTTTAAAAGATAAAGAAAAACGTACTAATACAGAGAAAAGTGTAATCAATAAAACGGTAGACTTTTTAGCTAATTTGTATTATTACAAAATGAACAAGGTAAGAGGTAAGGATGCAAAAGCATATGATGCCCTAGAATTAAAATACAAAGAATACGACAACCTACACGGTAAGTATTAATCGCTCGTTAATTATTTAAAACGGTTCATTCTCATTTAGTAGGATGGACCGTTTTCTTTTTTAGTAGTCACTAATCTTAATTCACAACATGATGTATTCAATCCTCATGATGGCATATATACAATCTGTTTTGTCCTTTATTCTATTTAACATAATATATATTATAAGATATTTCTTGATTTCAAATAACCTGGACAAGATGATTGTTTTTAAATAAATGTGCCTATATTCATTTTGTAATTAATAGCATCATATTAACTAACCATTTCTTGTAGTGATTTCTTTAAATTCATTTTTATTGATTTCATTTACAGGTCATCAAATTTTTAAATCATTCATAAAATGCATCGTAGAAAATTTATTCAACATTCGTCTTCTGCTGGTTTGGCTTTGGGTTTTTCATTATCAGGTATTCAAGCTTTTGCAGCTGAATCTATTAATAAAGTAAGATTAGGCATTATTGGTGTTGGTATGCGTGGTCAAAGCCACCTAGAAATGATGATTAATCGAACAGATGTTGAAATCATTGCGTTTGCCGATCCCAATCCCTCAATGATGGCTGACGCGCAAAAATTATTAAAACAAGCAGGTAAATCAGCAGCTATTGAATATGCTAAAGGTAATTATGATTACCAAAACTTATTAAAACGAACTGATATTGACGCTGTTATTATTGCCACACCATGGGAATGGCATGCTCCTCAGGTTATTGATACTTTAAAAGCTGGTAAAATTCCAGGTGTTGAAGTTTGTGGTGCAGTAAAACTCCAAGATTGTTGGGATATGGTAAACGCCAGTGAAAAAGCTAATATTCCAGTAATGGTATTAGAAAATGTATGTTATCGTAGAGACGTTATGGCCATATATAATATGGTTCGTAAAGGTGTTTTTGGCGAGATTTTACATTTACAAGGTGGTTACGAACATGATTTACGTGGCGTTAAATTTAACGACGGGGTGAACCCTTATAATTCGGGTGTTGAATTTGGAGATAAAGGATTTAGTGAAGCCGCTTGGCGCACTATACATTCTAGAGATAGAAATGGTGAGTTATACCCTACCCACGGATTAGGTCCTGTAGCTATGATGATTGATATTAATCGCGGAAACAGATTAACTCGTTTATCTTCAATTGCTACTAAAGCACGTGGATTACATAAATACATTGTTAATCATCCAAAAGGTGGTGAAAATCATCCTAATGCAAAAGTTAATTTTAAATTAGGCGATATTGTTTCTACTCAAATTCAAACCGAAAATGGGGAAACAATTTTACTTACTCATGATACCAATTCACCTCGCCCCTATAATTTAGGATTTAGGGTGCAAGGTACCGAAGGAATTTGGCAAGATACCCATGCTGGTGAATTCAATGCGGGGATGATCTATATAGAAGGGAAAAGTCCGAAAGCGCATCAATGGGAAAATTCTGAAAAATGGCTAAAAGAATACGACCATCCTCTTTGGAAAAAATATGAAAATGATGCAAAAGGTGCTGGTCACGGTGGTATGGACTTTTTTGTTGACAATGCTTTCATAGAATGTATAAAAAGAAAAGTAAATTTCCCGTTAGATGTTTATGACTTAGCTACTTGGTATGCAATAACCCCTTTATCGGAAAAGTCGATTGCTGAAAATGGACAAGTTCAAACGATCCCAGATTTCACCCGTGGTAAATGGAAAACACGCAAAGCTGATTTTATAATGGGAGAATATTAATGAATCGCTTCTTGGTATAATTGTAACAGCCTAAATTGATTCTGTGCCCTGACCAAATTATGGTCGGGGTATTTTTTTCCATAATACATATCATTTTGCAGATAATCTGTTAAAAAACGCAAAGCTTGCATATACATTAAAATCTCACCCGATAAATAGAAATTATCTATTTCAAAAGAGCTTAAATTATTTTTTAATGTGTTGAAATAACCATTTTCTATAGCTTTAAATAAATTTTTTCTGATAGAAATTTTGTCCAAATCTGCTTCTTCTTCCGATACTGGAGATAAATAAGTTCTGAACATGTCTCCTACATCACTAAAATAGTAGCCAGGCATAACAGTATCTAAATCTATAACACATAGCCCCTTCCCTGTTTCGTCAAACAAAACATTACTGATTTTAGTATCATGATGCGTCACACGTATGTGTACATCTTTATGATGAATGAATGCTTCAAATCTATCTACAATTGTTTTGTGTTGTAAAAATGATTGAATCAATGATTGGGTTTTGGTGAATCTTTCCGTATTATTTTCTTTAATCGCATGCGTAAATTGATCAAATCTTTTCGATAAATTATGAAAATCAGCTAATGTGATGTGGAGAGATTTTGCATCAAAATTGATTAAGTTATGTGTAAATAACGCAAATGTTTTAGCAGCTTCAAAAGCCTCTAACTCATTGGTAACCACTTTAATAGTACGTGTATTTGATATAAAATGAAATATACGGTAGGCTCCTCCTTCAATTAGCAACAAAGATTCACCAGATTTATTTTTTAACGGATTGGTAAACAAGTAGTTAGGATTAGTTACTTGTAAATAATTTCCGATGAAATTAATGTTTTGATCGATGAAATCTGGTTGAGAAAATATATTGGTATTGATTTTTTGAATAATGTAACTATTAGTGGGTGTAGCTAACTTCCAAGTATGATTAATTAATCCGGAAGTTAAAGAGGTAACATTATTTATGGTGATATCTTTTGAAAGATCTTTCCAATCAAATGCTGCAACAATTTTTTCAAAAACAGATGCATTCATCATGTTTAAATAGTTTCTTCACAAAATATACAAATAGTCCTTATTTTTAAAGAAATTATTTATTCAATATTCAAAATAGGTGTAAACATGTTTAATAGAAGGAAATTTTTACAAGTTAGTTCTCTAGGTTTAAGTGCATTTAGTTTATCGGGGTTTACTTCAAAAAACAAGGGAAATAAGCCTATTGTTATTTCAACGTGGGATGCAGGCTTAAGAGCCAATAAAGCTGCTTGGGAAATATTGCGTAATAATGGTAGAGCCTTAGACGCTGTAGAACAAGGCGTAATGGTAACAGAAAATGAAATAAATTGTTGCGTAGGGTTGGGAGCTAATCCTGATAGAGACGGACATGTTACGCTTGATGCATGTATTATGGACGAGCATGCTAATTGTGGTAGTGTTGCTTTTTTAGAAAGAATAAAACATCCCATACAAGTTGCGCGTAAAGTAATGGAAAATACGCCTCATGTGTTCCTAGTAGGTGAAGGTGCGCAACAGTTTGCTTTATCGCAAGGTTTTGTTTTAGAAAAGGAAGGATTGTCGGAAGATGCAGAAAGAACTTACAAAGAATGGTTGAAAAAAAGTGAATACAAACCCATCATTAATATAGAAAACAAACAACAACAAACAGCTTGGGCTCCAACCAGATTTGACGATGGTACATGGAACCACGACACAATTGGTATGATTGCCATGGATGCGGCGGGTAATTTAAGCGGAAGTTGTACCACTAGTGGCATGGGTTTTAAAATGAGAGGCCGAGTAGGTGACTCCCCTATTATTGGTGCCGGATTATTTGTAGATAATGAAGTGGGTGCTGCTGTTGCAACCGGACAAGGTGAAGATATCATTAGAATTGGCGGCTCACATGCAGTTGTTGAACTAATGCGTCAGGGCTATGCTCCTGAAGATGCTTGTAAAAAAGTAGTTGAACGATTATTAAAAGTAAAAGGGGATAAAGCAAAAGACATACAAGCTGCTATAATTGCCATCAACAAAAATGGTGAATACGGAGCGTATTGCCTGCAAAAAGGATTTAATTATTCTGTTTGCACAGCAGACGACAAGAACATACTTTTAAATGGTAAAAATTTAATCTAAAATGACCCATCAACGCCTTTTAGAAATTTGTGTGTTTAACATCGATACCGCTATAGCTGTTGAGAAAGCAGGTGCAGATAGAATTGAATTGTGTGAAAATTATGACAATGGTGGCACAACCCCATCATACGGTTATTTAAAATCGGTAAGAGATAAAATTAATATTCCTGTTTTCCCAATGATTCGATCGAGGGGTGGCGATTTTTTTCATAGTGCCAATGAAATTGATATCATGCGCAAAGATATTATACTTTGTAAAGAGCTTGGTTTTGAAGGCGTTGTAGTAGGTTTATTGAATAAAAACGGCACCATCGACAAAGAAAATACAGCAAGATTGGTTGAAGCTGCCTTTCCTTTATCGGTAACTTTTCATAGAGCATTCGATAGATGTATATCTCCTTTGGAAGCACTGGAAACAATTATTGATTGTGGTTGCAAAAGGATTCTTACTAGTGGGCAAATGCCAAAAGTTACTGAAGGATTAGATTTAGTGGCAACTTTAGTAAATCAGGCTAATGGGAGAATAATTATTATGCCCGGAAGTGGCTTAAATAGCGGAAACGTACAATCCATCATCGATAAAACACATGTACAAGAAGTACATACATCTGCACGTGTAAAAATACCTTCTCAATCAGCATACCAAAATCCACTTATTGTGGAAAATTTTGACAATGATTTTGTAAATATAGAAGAGATTAAAAAAATAAAAAGTGCGATTGCTGTAAATTAATACAGTAGTCGCACTTTAATAGTTTGCTTAATGTCTTTTAGTAGTTCAAGTGCTTTTTTAGATAATTTTTTATCGATATCAAGAACTGCATAACCAATATGATCATTGGTTTTTAGATATTGACCAACTACATTAATATTATTTTTTGCCAATGCAGTATTAATTGCACTCATCACTCCCGGTACATTTTTATGAATATGTAATATCCTATGTGCCCCTTCGATTGGTGGTAATCCAATAGCAGGTACTGTATGTGATCCGTTGGTGATACCTCTTTCTAGGTATTGAAAAAGTTTTATACTCACATCTTCACCAATATTTTGTTGAGCTTCTTCAGTAGATCCTCCAATATGTGGAGTAAGAAGTACATTTTTTAATCCTTGAACAGGTGTCTCAAAATGATCTCCATTTTTTTCGGGTTCCCAAGGGTAAACATCGATTGCTGCACCACTTAAATGTTCTTCATTTAAAGCAACAGCAAGCGCTTTTAAATCCACCACTTCTCCCCTGGCATAATTAATAAGTATTGCCCCTTTTTTCATTTGCTTGATGGCTGCTTTATTAATTAAATTTTTTGTTTGTGCTGTTTCCGGTACATGTAAAGAAACGATATCTGCATTACCTAACAGCTCTTTCATATTCTTTGCAGCAGTAGCATTGCCCAATGGTAATTTGGTCTCTACATCATAAAACAATACTTTCATTCCTATTGCTTCGGCCAAAACACTTACTTGAGAACCAATATTACCATACCCAATTAAACCAAGTGTTTTACCCCTTAATTCAAAACTTCCTTTGGCATCTTTCATCCAAATACCTTGATGTGCTGCAATATTTTTATCGGGAATGCGCCTGATTAATAGAATACTTGCACCAATAACCAATTCAGCCACACTTCGAGTATTACTGTATGGTGCATTAAATACTGCTACCCCAGCTTCTGTAGCTGCTTTTAAATCAACCTGATTTACGCCAATACAAAAACAACCAATCGCTTGTAATTTTGTAGCTGCATGCAACACTTTTTTGGTAATGAGCGATTTAGATCGTATGCCTAGTAAATGAACATCTTTCACTTCTTTTATCAACTCGTCTTCACTCAATGCACCAGATAACTTCCGGACATTAACATATCCATTTTGCTTGAATTGTTGAACGGCTTTTTCACTAATATTTTCTAAAAAAAGGATATTAATCTTTTCCTTGGGGAAGCTTGTAATTGCTTGAATGCTCATAATGCTTGCAAATTTAACCATATTTGTGAACAATTCCATTCTTATAGATAGTTTTCCACCTCATCGCGATTAAAAATATCAACAATTATATTTGTAAATTGTAATTTGTAAGTTAACATTAATGTTTATAAGAGTGATTATACCTTTATTATCATTTGTATTGATGGCATGTGGCTCATCTTCTGATAAAAGCGGAAATGAAGTAGATAAACATGTACCTATTCAATTTACCCCCATTAACCAAAATCAGAAAGATTATTATGCTAGTTTAATTCAACCACTTTATGATAAACAGTTGATTAAAACTGGATTTAATGGCAGCATTTTAATGGCTAAAAATGGAGAAATAGTATTTGAAGATTATCGAGGTTTTATCAATTTATCTACCAAAGAACCAATAACGGCCTCTTCTACTTTTCACTTAGCATCTATTTCAAAAACTTTTACTGCCATGACTATTTTACGGTTAGTAGAGCAAGGAAAAATCAAATTAGATGACCCCATCAATCAATATTTTCCCAATTTTCGATATTCAGGGATAACGGTAAAAAATTTACTCTCCCATAGAAGTGGTTTGCCAAAATATGATCATTTTATGTCGGCAACAAGATCTTATATTACCCGAATTAAACGTAGAAAACGTTGGATAAATAAAGTTCTGTACATAACAGATCCATTAAAAGTCACCGGATTCAGTACAAACTATGATGTGTTGAACTATTTAAATGAAAAACATCCAACTATAGAATCTTTACCAGACACCAGGTACCAATATTGTAATACCAACTATGCTTTGTTAGCAATTATTATAGAAAAAGTAACCGGTTTTACTTATCCTAAGTATATGAAAGACAGTGTATTTACACCATTAGGGATGAAAGACACTTATGTTTTCTGTATAAATGATACCGGACATTATACTCCTTCTTACAAACCCAATGGTCGTCCCTATCCATTAGAGAAATTAGATTGTGTATATGGCGATAAAAACATATACAGTACTGTAAGAGATTTATTACAATGGGATAAAGCGCTATATGCAGGTACTTTTATTAGTCCAAATACCCTAGCTATGTCGTTTGAACCGTTGAGTAATGAAAACAAAGGATTTAAAAATTATGGATTAGGATGGCACTTATTTATAAAACCGTCGGAGCCTACAATTGTATACCATAATGGTTGGTGGCATGGCAATAATACGGTTTTTAAACGATTAATTAGTGATACTGCAACGGTAATAATACTGGGAAATAAGTTCAATAAAAATATTTGGTCGGCCGGAAAATTTAGTGCTGTTTTTACCGGAAGATCAGATACTACCGCATTGGAACAATAATATAATTGGTTTATGCATATGTTTTTGTGGTATAAACGTGTTTAAACCTTATTTTTGCAAACTTGAATAAATTTAACATTTGATAAAATTGCTTATGAACAATTATCTATGGTTTTATGCCGTTCCGGCGATGGGAGTTATTGGACTTCTTTACACATTATTAAAATTTAATTGGGTATCTAAACAGCAAGCTGGTAATGATCGAATGAAAGAAATCAGTACCTATATTGCTGAAGGTGCAATGGCTTTCTTGAAAGCTGAGTGGAAAATCTTGGGCTATTTTGTTGCTATTGTAGCCTTGTTATTGGGTTTTATGGCTCGTAACAATTCAGGAAGTCACTGGAGTATTGCCATTTCTTTTATTATCGGCGCTGTATTTAGTGCAACTGCCGGTTATATTGGTATGAAAATAGCTACTAAAGCAAATGTTCGTACAGCAGAAGCTGCAAAAACAAGCTTAAGTAAAGCATTAAATGTATCATTTACTGGAGGCGCTGTAATGGGTTTAGGTGTTTCTGGTTTAGCTGTTTTGGGTTTAGGTGGTTTATACTTGGTGTTAAAACACTATTTTGCGCCAGATGGTGATGCAGAAGGTATGTTAAGAACCATTGAAGTATTAACCGGCTTCTCTTTAGGGGCTGAAAGTATTGCACTTTTTGCCAGAGTTGGTGGGGGTATTTATACTAAAGCAGCTGATGTTGGTGCCGATTTAGTGGGTAAAGTAGAAGCAGGTATACCAGAAGATGATCCGCGCAACCCTGCTACTATTGCTGACAATGTGGGTGATAATGTAGGTGATGTTGCAGGTATGGGAGCCGATTTATTTGGTAGCTATGTAGCTACAGTATTAGCAACCATGGTATTGGGACAAGAAACTAAATCTGTAGATAATTTTGGCGGATTAGCTCCTATTCTTTTACCAATGCTTATTGCTGGTGTAGGGATTTTATTGTCTATTATAGGTACCTTATTTGTGAAAGTTTCCGATGCAGCAGGTGCAAGTACACATGCTGTTCAACGCGCTTTAAATATGGGTAACTGGGGTTCTATGATTTTAACTGCAATTGCTGCTTATTTTATTGTAAATTATACTTTACCTGAAACTATGTCTTTAAGAGGACTAGAATTTACCCGTAATGGTGTAATTGGAGCAATTGCTGTAGGATTAGTAGTGGGTGCTTTAATGAGCATCATAACTGAATATTATACAGCTATGGGTAAACGCCCTGTTATGAGTATTATTCGTCAATCTGCAACTGGTCATGCTACCAATATTATTGGTGGTTTAGCAATAGGAATGGAAAGTACTTTCTTACCGATATTGGTATTGGCTGGTGGTATATATGGTTCATTTGCATGTGCCGGTTTATATGGTGTTGCAATCGCTGCTGCCGGTATGATGGCTACAACTGCAATGCAGTTGGCTATTGACGCATTTGGACCAATTGCCGATAACGCCGGTGGAATTGCAGAAATGAGTGAATTACCTGCTGAAGTTCGTGAAAAAACAGATATTTTAGATGCAGTAGGTAATACTACAGCAGCTAGCGGTAAAGGATTTGCCATTGCTTCTGCTGCATTAACTTCTTTAGCATTATTTGCAGCCTTTGTAGGTGTGGCTATGCCTGATAATCAACATATTGATATTTATAAAGCAGATGTTTTGGCTTCTTTATTTATTGGGGGTATGATTCCTTTTATTTTCTCATCTTTAGCAATTAGAGCCGTAGGTGAAGCAGCTATGTCGATGGTTGAAGAAGTTCGTCGCCAGTTTAGAACAATTCCTGGTATAATGGAAGGAACAGGTAAACCAGAATATGATAAATGTGTAGCTATTTCTACTGAAGCATCTCTTAAAAAAATGATGTTACCAGGTGCTATTACTATTATTTCTCCTTTAGCAATTGGATTCCTATTAGGACCAGAGGCGCTAGGTGGATTTTTAGCTGGTGCAACTGTTAGTGGTGTTTTGATGGGTATTTTCCAAAATAATGCCGGCGGTGCATGGGACAACGCAAAAAAATCTTTTGAAAAAGGAGTAGAAATTAACGGTGAAATGTATTACAAAAAATCAGAACCGCATAAAGCTTCTGTAACAGGTGATACAGTAGGTGATCCTTTTAAAGATACTTCTGGCCCTTCAATGAATATTTTGATTAAATTAATGTCTATTGTGTCTTTGGTAATTGCTCCTACCCTTGCGCATTTACATCCATCTTCTGGTAATGTAACAAAAACTGAAAAAAGTATAGAAGTAAAAGTTCAACAAATCTCTAATGATTCTACTCAAAAGAATGTAATTGTTAATGCCAATGGCGATAAATTAAATACGCTAATTAGTGCATTAAAGAATGATGGAGTAATTACAGGAGATAATGTTTCGATTACTTTAAAAGATGGAAAAATAATTATTAATGGTACTGAATTAGCAGCTGAAAAAGCGGCAAAATATTTATCGTTAACAAATATCGAAAAGAACGACAATACAACTATTGAAATAAAAGAAAAAAAGCAATAAATTCAATTTGCTCTCATTCAATAAATAAGCCCCATATTATTCAATATGGGGCTTATTTATTATAGGTGTTTTGTATTATTAATTAGTAATTAACTATTACCATTTATCAACTTCTTCGTTAGCTGTAGGGTTAATTATTGTCGTATTATCATTGGTATTTGATACAGGTATAACTTCTTGTTCTTTAGCAACTGGTGGCGTTGCTATTTCTGCAGAAGTGGTATTAGGTTGAACATATGTACCTCCCTCTCCTTCAGCATCATTGTATTCATGGTTAAATGCATCAAAATCAAAATCAGGCATTAATTCTGTTTTTACATAATCAACAGCCTCTCCTATTGCTTTAATGAACTTGTTAAAATCTTCCTTATACAAGAAAATTTTATGACGATCGTAACCATTATTATCAAAGCGTTTTCGGCTTTCTGTAATGGTAAGATAATAATCATTCCCACGGGTTGCCCTTACATCAAAAAAGTAAGTTCTTCTTTTTCCTGCACGAATTCTTGTGCTGTATACACTATCCATTTTCTTTTCGTTATTCTCGTACTCCACTGTTGAAAGTTTTGGTTAAAGCTTTGTTAAGTCCTTACAAATATAGGGATGTTTCTGAATTACCAAAATATGCTTTTCACACAAAATGAGAAAAATTCTAAAAAAAAATAGAATTGTAGATAAATCAATATTTTTTGAATAAAATCAACGGTCTTGGGTGCTTAATTGTAAGTTATATAAGGCTGCATAATACCCATTTTGGGCCATTAATGCTTGGTGATTACCCATTTCAGCAATAAAGCCATCATTTAACACAATAATTTTATCGAAAGTAAACCCCGAAAAAATTCGATGGGTGATAATAATTGCTGTTTTTTCTTCTAAATAATTATATAAATGACTGATGATTTCGTTTTCTGTTTTAGCATCAACTGCACTCAAGCAATCATCAAATAATATGATCGATGGATCTTTTATCAACGCCCTGGCTATAGATATACGCTGTTTTTGTCCACCGCTTAATGTTACACCACGCTCACCAATCAAGGTATCATACTGCAATTCAAACCCTTCTATATCATTATGAACGTTTGCAAACTTTGCTGCTTCTTTTACTTTTTCAATTGTACAATCTTTGGATACGCCAAAACGAATATTTTGGGCAATGGTATCACTAAATAGAAATACATCTTGCTGAACATAACTAATTTGGCTTCTTAATTGATTAAAAGTGATTTTTTGCAAGGGAATATCACCTATACTAATGTACCCAGAATCTGGTTCATAAAACCGCATTAGCAACTGTGCGATAGTAGTTTTTCCACTTCCGGTTTTCCCCAGAATTAATATTTTTTCACCTGCCGAAATGGACAATGAAAAATCTCTGATGGCTTGTATGCCCGTATTAGGATAGGTAAAATTAATGTTGTTAAATTGTATGCTTCCAGACAAAACTGGTAATTGCCTAACCGATTTTGACTCAACTATAGTAGGTTTAACCAATAAAAATTCATTAATCCGCTTTTGTGATGCAGCAGCGCGTTGTATCATACTAGCTGTCCAACCTATTGCACTTACCGGAAAAGTTAACATATTAATATAAATCACAAATTCAACAATCATTCCTACCTTACTGGTATCGTTCATTGCCTGAATACCACCAACAAATATGGTTAATAGGGTACTTATTCCTATTAATAAAGCCATACTTGGGAAATACATAGCTTCTACTTTAGCTAGGCTTATCGCATTGGATTTATATGCACTACTGTTTTTTTCAAAGAAACCCAACATGGCTTTTTCTTGCACAAATGATTTAATTACCCTAATACCTGAGTAGGATTCTTGGGCGTTAGTGGTTAAATCCGACAAATTGCTTTGTATTATTTCACTTTTTTTATTAATGATGCTATTTACCCAATATATGGTAACAGCTAAAATAGGCAACGGCGCTAATACAATTAAGGTTAATTGTATATCTTTTTTGAGCATGTTAATTACACAAAATCCAATAAGTGTAATTAAATTCACTAAATACATTACAGCCGGACCAGTAAACATTCTTACTCTACTTACATCTTCCGACATTCGATTCATTAAATCACCTGTACTATGTGTTTTATAAAAAGCAGTATCTAACTGTTGGTATTTATTATAAATTTCATTTTTTTGGTCAAATTCAATATGCCTACTCATTACAATAATCGTTTGGCGCATTAAAAACATTAATATGCTTCTTACCAAGGCTATCAATAAAATGGTCATACTGCAAATAGCAATTAGCCAACCAAAATTTACATGAAATTCATTTATCCAATGAATATAAGATTGTACTAAAGCATCATGCGAATCAGCTGCAGTTGATGCTTTACTTCCAGGCAATTGTAATTGAACCAGGCTAATTACATATCCTGTTATTTGAGGAGCTAATACCGCAAAATAGTTGGATGCGATAACAAAAAACATCCCAATGAAAAAACGTTTACGATATTTCCAGAAATAATGGTTGAGGGATATTAAATGGTTCAATAGTAATAATTATGGTCACAAAGATAGGTTACAGTAGGCTGTTTGAAAAAAAACTAAAATAGTTTCAAATAAGTTTTGGTTAAAAAAAATACAACCCTTACTTTTGCCGCGGAGAGCTGGCAGAGTGGTCGATTGCGGCAGTCTTGAAAACTGTTGACTGTTACAGGTCCGGGGGTTCGAATCCCTCGCTCTCCGCTGATAACTAAAAAAGCTGATTAAATTATTAATCAGCTTTTTTATTGTAATTACTCCATCATTGCTGATTCTATTAATACTATGTGTTTTATTACGCAACAATTTATCAAGAGAATTGGCAAAACGAAAGCGCACTCCTAATTATACACCTTGCCACTCCTGTGATTTTTTCTAGAATTTACGATTGATTGCAATACATTTTTGCTAAAATAATATTACCAGAAAAAAGGAACTTAATATCATTCCAATTTATCAGTAAATAAATTGAACAAAAAACTAATTAGATTTAGCGTAAGATGTATAATTTATCAATCATTTAATTAATTTTTACACCTTAATGAATGATAAATCATACAAATATTTAATTATATAATTACTTTATAAATATTTTTGTAGTACAAATCAAGCAATAATTTAATTTAATCAATATAATGACCGATATATCATACAATAATTGGCGAGCAATGAGTGATAAAAGTTTGGCAGAAATAATTGGGCGTTTTGTAAAAGATAAGCGCATTGAGCAAAATAAAACACAAGATGTTATAGCACATGCAGCTGGAATTAGTCGCTCTACATTAAGTCAATTAGAAAAAGGAGAAGCCGTAACACTGGCTACCCTTTTGCATGTACTTCGTACATTAGATCAGTTACAAATACTGGATATTTTTACGATTCAGCCAAGTATAAGCCCTATACAATTGGCAAAAATGGAATTGAAAAAACGGAAAAGAGCAAGGGGAAAAGAATCAACTTCATCAATTAAATCCTCTTGGTAAGTTAAGAATACAGCATTTGTAAAAAATATGGGGAGTACTTGTAGGTGCAGTTGCATGGGACGAGCGTTCAGGTATTGCTACATTTGAATATGATGCAAATTTCAAAAAAAAGATTTGAATTTATCCCCCCTTAAGCTACCAATTAAGGGTAGTAGAAATATTTTTAGTTTCCCTGAATTAAAACAAGACAAAAACACAACAATAGACACTTTTAAAGGATCAACCGGATTATTGGCAGATGTGCTTCCTGATAAATATGGTAATCAACTCATCAATAAGTAGTTGGCTCAGCAAGGCCGTTCGCAGAATAGCATGAATCCTGTTGAGATGCGTTGCTTTATTGGAACAAGGGGTATGTATGGGTGCGCTGGAATTTGAATCTGCTGCTTTCAAGGAAAGCAAGCGTACATTTTTGATTGAAATGGACAGCTTGGTAGATATTGCAAAAAAAATGCTCTCCCAAAAATCAGCATTCAATACCAACTTGAAAAAAGAGGAAGAGCGGTCGATGATGGATAGTTTAAAGATTGGAACTTCAGCTGGTGGAGCAAGACCCAAAGCAGTTATTGCATATATCGAAATTACTGGTGAAGTGAAATCAGGACAAACAAATGCACCCAAAGGATTTGAGCATTGGTTGTTAAAGCTGGATGGAGTGAGTGATATTCAACTAGGATCTAGTGAAGGTTACGGCAGAGTTGAAATGGCTTATTACAATATGGCCCTTACCTGTGGAATTAACATGATGC
>CANGCK010000059.1 GCA_947452295.1 Sphingobacteriia bacterium | reverse complement strand
GACTTTTGACTTTTGATTATCGTGTACCAAAATAAGCATTAACGGTACTTAGTCCAATTAATTCATCATGCCGTCCGGCATAAGAACGATAATACACAAAAATATTGTATTCATTATCTGTTTCCCAATGATTACCTTCTGTAAAAGAGGGAGATGATTTTGCGAACTTATTTTTTGTATCACGTGTTACATATGCATAACTATAATAACCCTGTTTTAACAAAAGTGTTTTTGTGTATTTTCCAGTTGTTACATCAAATTTCATTAAAGAAGTATCGCCAATTTGGTTACCTGTTAACTCGCCTACCATATATACGTTTTTACCCATTAGTGGTAAGCCTTTGTCTGGCACAAAACTAAACTGCACTTCCGCATAATCGGTTTGCCACCAAGGATTTACTCCTTCGCTACTCATTATTTGATCAAAACCATTTGCGTCTTTATAGTATAAATATTGAAGCCCGGCTCTAACTCTATCTGGCTTAATAAATATTTGAATGGGGATTTGAGTTCTTTCAACTCTTTCTACCCGATCACTCTGAAACCTAAAACTTTGTAAATCGGCCCATCTATATTCTTTACCTGCCGGAAATAAGCAGTCTTGTTCTGCATTAAATTCCATATTTCCACCTCTAATCATTGTTGGCTGCAATTGGTCTATTGCGTCGTCCCACCTTCCATTTTGTAGAATAATTGTTTTAAACTGTTGTGGATTAATCATGTTCATCTGTGGCAGATTTACCACTAAATCTATTTTCTGGTGTGTTCTTCCAACTTCAAAATCATAGGGCTGTGTAACTTTTGCACCAATATTTGCTTGCCGGTCTACCACATAAAATCTTTTAGTAAAAACTACATTCGACACATCCCCATCTGCATAAACTTTTAAAATATAATTTCCACTTCGAGATGGTACTGCATTGAATTCGGGCAACATTGCCTGATAATGTACATAGGGAATTTGTGAAATAGCTGAAACCCTGTATTGACCAATTCTGTTATTTTGAAATCCTTTGATATAATCAAATGGACTCCACTGGGCCTCCGTCCAATCGGCATTACATAATTGATACGTATAAAAATAATTTCGAGGGCTATTCACCAAATCATCAAAATGCAATTCCAATTGATCAGCAGAGTTTAACGATATAACAGGTATTGCCAATTGATTATTTTGAGGAAATAATTTTATTGTTTTTATCGTGGAACTGTATACTTTATCGGGTTCCAGCTGAGCGGTTGAAGCTATTGAAGCAAAGCAGCTAATCAAAAGAATTAAAAATGCTTTCATTATGTATAATTGTAGTTTTTGCCAAGTAAAAATAGCCTATAAACATACATAAAGCGCTGTTTGCATAAATGGTTTTGTTCTATTGAATTACTCAGTGTAGCTTTACTATTACAAAAACCATACCATTTGAATACTTCCTTTTTTATTGCGAAAAGGCTGGCTTTGGGCAAACAAAAGTCATTTTCACGCTTTATCATCCGTTTATCGATTGGAGCAACATCAGTTGGGGTTGCTGCTATGATTGTAACACTTTGCTTTGTAAATGGTTTTCAGGAAACAGTTGCTCAAAAAGTGTATAGTTTTTGGGGGCATATTCGTGTTCAACAATATGAACCAGAGAAATCAATGATGGCAGAAGAATTGCCCATTGTTAAAAATGATACGGTATCTCGCATTATTCAGAAAACAAAAAACATTAGCACAGTTCAACCCTTTGCCACCAAATCGGCAGTAATAGAAAAAAACAAAAATATAGAGGGCATTTTATTTAAAGGAATTGAAAATGGATACGATTCCTCGCAACTCAAATCTTATTTAGTTTCTGGAAGATGGTTACAATTTTCCGACAGCTTGTACAGCAAAGAAATAATGTTATCACTCCAGTTATGTAACCTTCTAGAAATACAATTAAATGATACCATTCAATTGTATTTTATAAACAATGAAGATGGAACCAGAACTTACCGAAAATTAAAAGTGGTGGGCATTTACAAAACTGGCATAGAAGAGTACGACAAGCTATTTGCAGTAGGCGATCTAAGATTAATTAGAAGAGTGAATGATTGGCAGAATAACCAAATCGGAGGATATGAAATTTTCTGTAACAACTACAACCAAGCAGATTCAATCAATGAGCAATTATCCAATGCACTACCTTCTGAATGGATGAGCAGAACTATACAATCTATTTACCCCAATATTTTCGATTGGCTGAAAATACAAGATGTAAATAGAAATGTAATTTTTATAATAATGTCTGTAATTGCAATAATCAATTTAATTACTTGCTTATTAATTTTAATTTTAGAAAGAACCAATATGATTGGTTTACTAAAATCGCTAGGTGCTACAAATAACAACATCATACGTATATTTTTATATTATGCTACAGTAATAGCTGCAGTTGGTATATCAATTGGATTTTTATTAGGAGCAGGTATTTGTATGTTACAACAATACTCTGGTTTTATTGCATTGGATGAAAGCGCGTATTATGTTGCAACTGCGCCGGTTAAAATTATTTGGTGGCAGCTGGCTGCAGTTTGCATATGTACTTTAGCCATTTGTTATCTGGTATTGATTATCCCAGCACTCCTTGTGAAAAAAATCAGTCCAATTAATGCAATTGAATTTAGATAACTTTTGGATGAATTAAGTGTGAAAGCAAAATACCAGTTGCTACAGCAGCATTAAGCGATTCTGCTTGTCCAACTCGAGGTATGCTTACTGGATGGGTAATACACGGCAATATATTTTCATGGATACCTTTCGACTCATTTCCTATGACAAGTATACCCTCATCAATTTTTGGAGTATTGTAAACTGATTCACCCGACAAAAGTGCTCCATATACTGGTATTTTAACCGTTTTCAACCATTCATTTAATTCAGTATAATAAACTTTTACACGAATAATACTCCCCATTGTGCTTTGTACCACTTTAGGATTAAAACAATCTACAGTATCAATTCCAGCTACTATTGTGTTGATGCCAAACCAATCGGCAATTCTGATAATTGTGCCTAAATTGCCAGGATCTTGAATACCATCTAAGGCTAAAACTATTTTTTTTGAAAAAATTTGTGTGAGCTCTAATACAGGCTGTTCTACCAATGCTAACACTTTATTAGCTGTTTGCAAGGAACTTATTTTTTGCAATTCATCTTCCGTAACCCTTATCAATTCTACATTTCCAATTCTATCATTTTCCCAATCATCGGTAGCAAACACTTTTTTCACCTTAAAATCACTGTGCAATAACTCATTCACCAACTTAATTCCCTCGGCAATAAATAAGCCCGAATGCGCTCTTTGTTTTTTATGGGAAAAAGATTGAATATATTTGGCCTCATTCTTGCTAAGCATCTTATTATGTATTTGACCTTAAATAGGCCGATGATAAAATATTTATATATAATATTACTAATATCAGTAATTGTTTCTTCTTGCTCCGAACAAAAAAGAACGTTTGTTAAATCTTACCCTATCAATCGTGCTTTTGTATACGAAAACAAAATTAACGTTATTGGAAGTTTATCCAAAGATGAGAAAAAACGGTTAACCAATCAATTGGATATTTATTGGGATGATAGTTTAAAAGTAAAAAAAGCACAGGTTTTTGGCTTTTTTTATAAAATCAAAAACCCGCCTGTATTTGATAGCAGCAAGTTTGGCAAATCCATCAGTAACATGGATGCATATTTAAATTCGCAAGGATATTATTATGAAAAATTTGAAAAGGCCTATTACATAGATACTTTCAAGCAACAAATTAGAGCGCATATTGCGATGAATGTAGATCCAGGCAAAATCATTACCCTAGATTCTATATCATACGATTTAAATGATACCACACTTCAACAAATTAATGCCAAAGAAGCAAACAAAAGTTGGCTAATAAAAGGGCAGCCATACTCAAAACAGCTCATCAGTAATGAACTAGACCGATTGGTAAATCTTTACAGGAGGAACGGGTATTACAAATTCACAAGAGAAGACATTTTTGCATATGTAGATTCTACCAATCAACAGATGCTTACACTCACGCTAGACCCTTTT
The DNA here is from genome assembly GCA_947452295.1 of Sphingobacteriia bacterium. Taxonomy (GTDB): domain Bacteria; phylum Bacteroidota; class Bacteroidia; order Chitinophagales; family Chitinophagaceae; genus Sediminibacterium. The sequence goes on along the minus strand of CANGCK010000059.1, from coordinate 12,217 downwards.
GAACAAGCAAAACTTTTATCAGACATTGCAAAATCGAATACCGAAAATCCCAAATGGGATGTAACCATTTCTAGAAGGCCTTTACTAGATAGTTCAAGACTCTATCAATTTAAAGTGGGTAAATTATATTACTATCCCGAAACAAAAATCACTGATGTACCGGATAGTCTTTTACTCAACAAAAATTTTAAGGAAATAAATGAAGCGGGTGCCATCATGCGCTTTAAAAAAGGAATTTTTAAGTTCCCTCCACTTAAAGAAAATACATTCTTTAAAACCGGCGAACTTTATAATGAAGAAAAATATTATAAAACAGTCAACAGTTTAAGTCAGTTAGGTGCTTGGCAAAATGTCGATTTGATTCCAAAGATCAAAGGAAAAGACAGTTTGGATTTTTATTTTTTCCTTACACCCGCAGTAAAACAAAGCTTTACCATTAATTTAGAAGGAAGTAGAAATACGGGTGACATTGGTATTGGTAACTTATTGGGTATTTCTACAAACCTTACATACAATAATAGAAATGTTTGGAAACGAGCAATTCAATCCATCGCATCATTTAGAACCGGAGTTGAATTAGGGTTACTAAACAGTACCTATAAACAAAATGAATTAATACAATCCTTTTTATTAAATATCGGGCATACGTATGTTTTTCCAAAAATCATTCAACCATTTAAAGGATTAGCGAATGTAAAAAATTTAGACAACCCAAAAACACTTTGGAACATCAATGCAGGTTTAGTTGACAGAAGAACTTTCTATCGTCAACAATCTCTAATTACAAGCTGGGGCTACGAATGGAAGAAAAGAAATAATCTATTCATTTATAAACCCCTGAATATAGAATTAAATGCATTTGATTATTTGGATTCATTGAATAGTCTCATTAAAAAAAATCCCTTTTTATTGGCTTCGTTTAATGAAGGTAATATTATAAGTCAATCGCTTTCAGTTGTTAGAACTGTTGTAAGTAAGCGCAACCCCAACAACAGCAACTACTATAGATTTGGGGTGGAAGAAGCAGGTGGAATACTAGGATTAATACCCAGTCTTCAAAAGAATATATATCGGTACTTGAAGTTTGAAAATGAATATCGGCACTCCATCAAAAAAAGCAAATCGGAAATTGCTTGGAGAGCTTATGGTGGAATTGGCTATAATTATGGCAAATATGATGACATTGGTATTACATTGCCTTTTTACAAACAATTTTCGGCTGGCGGCCCCAATTCCATGCGGGCTTGGTCGTTACGACAATTGGGCTTAGGCAGCTCCAACCAAAGCGAAAGAGATACTACTGGCAATGCATTCCGCGACCGTTATGGCGATATGCAACTTGAACTAAACTTTGAATATCGGTTTCTATTAGCACAATTTGGAAGCTTTAAAATAGGCAGCGCCTTTTTCACTGATATAGGAAATATCTGGAACATCAAACGCACTAATTCCGCAGATCCCGCTACCATATTCTCATTCAGCAATCTGTCAAAAGATGTGGCCATTGGTGTAGGAACGGGACTCAGGTTTGATTTATCCTATTTTTTAATTCGTTTAGATCTTGCCTATAAACTCAAAGACCCCTTAAGAGCTGGCAATGGCGGATGGTTAAACCTAAAAGAATTTGAATGGACTAATACAAGAACTAATGGCATTAAAATACCCAATTTTGCATTACAATTTGGTATTGGGTTGCCATTTTAGCATCATTACTCTAGCTAATCAATTGTCAACCAGCTTAACAGTACTTGCAACTGCTTATTCTGTTTTTAAAAAAGTAATCAAGCTTTCAAAAGATTCCATCGATTGGGCTTCTTCTAATGAAAAATCGCCAATACGGGTTCTACATAAACTACTCATATATGCCCCAACGCCTAAAGCTTTCCCAAAATCATGTGCTAAACTTCTAATATAGGTTCCTGTTGAACATACAACCCTAAAGTGTACTAACGGCAGCTTTATTTCTTCTATAGTAAAACTGTAAATGGTTATTGGGCGAGGCGCTAATACAACCTCTTCACCTTTTCGAGCAGCTAAATAAACAGGCTTCCCCGCTTGTTTTATGGCTGAATGTGCAGGCGGAACTTGCATAATTAACCCTGTAAATGCAGCTGTTGCAGCTCGGATCGTTTCGGGCGTTAAATGGTCTATTGAATGAAATTGTTCTGGATCACTTTCTAGATCATAGGTTGGCGTTACAGCCCCCAGCGTAAAAGTACCGGTATACTCTTTCTCCATACCCATGTATTCGTTAATCTTTTTTGTAAACTTACCTGTACAAACAATTAATAATCCGGTAGCTAATGGATCTAATGTACCAGCATGTCCTACTTTAATGATGCGAGTTAAATTTCTGATTTTTCGAACAACATCAAAAGAAGTCCAGTTTATAGGCTTATGAATTAATATTACTTTACCCTCCAAAAATGGCTGTAAAGATGGATGAATTTCTTTTTGACGCATACAAAATCAGCTGATAAACAATCAGAAATTGAGTGAAAAAATAATTTAGCAACTACCAGCAACCACTAATATGCACGGGCGAAAAGTACTCTCTGAGTAGACTTTTTACCAGACAATATGCAAACCCCATCTTCTAATGGGTTATCAAGGGGAATACAACGAATAGTAGCTTTAGCCAGTTCTTTGATTTTATCTTCTGTTTCTGCAGTACCATCCCAATGAGCCGATACAAATCCTGCTTTTGTGTCTAGGATATTTACGAACTCCTCCCATGTATTAGCAAGGGTAATATGATTATCTCTATATGATTTAGCTTTATTAAACATTTGCTGTTGAATTGCTGCTAATAATTGTTCAACATATTGGGCGATTCCATCAACTGGCACTGTTGTTTTTTCTTTAGTATCGCGGCGAGCTACTTCAACCACTTTGTTTTCAAGATCTCTAGCACCAACTGCCACTCTAACAGGCACTCCTTTTAGCTCATATTCTGCAAATTTCCATCCCGGACGGCTATTATCAGAATCATCATATTTTACAGAAATATTCAATGCCTTTAACTGAGCAATAATTGGATGCACAGTTGCATCAATCAATAACTTTTGTTCCTCTCCCTTATAAATTGGAACTATTACCACTTGAGTAGGTGCAATTTTTGGAGGTAATATCAATCCATCATCATCGCTGTGTGCCATTACTAATCCACCAATTAAGCGAGTACTTACCCCCCAACTAGTAGCCCAAACATAATCCAGTTTATTGTTTTTATCACTAAACTTAACATCAAATGCTTTAGCAAAATTTTGTCCTAAAAAATGTGAAGTACCAGCTTGTAGTGCTTTACCATCTTGCATAAGTGCCTCTATACAATAGGTATCTTCGGCACCGGCAAATCGTTCGTTGGGTGATTTTACCCCTTTAATAACAGGCAAAGCCATCCAATTCTCAGCAAAATCAGCATATACGTCCAACATTTTTCTTGTTTCTTCTATGGCTTCTTCAGCTGTGGAGTGCGCTGTATGCCCTTCTTGCCATAAAAATTCGGCAGTTCGCAAAAATAATCTAGTTCTCATTTCCCAACGAACAACGTTGGCCCATTGATTAATGAGCAATGGTAAATCGCGATAAGATTGAATCCATCCCTTGTAAGTATTCCAAATAATGGCTTCACTGGTTGGACGAACCACCAATTCCTCCTCTAACTTGGCTTCGGGGTCTACCATCAGCTTGCCTTTATTATTTGGATCTGTTTTTAACCGATAATGGGTTACTACAGCGCATTCCTTGGCAAAGCCTTCCGCATTTTTTTCTTCCGCTTCAAACAAACTTTTCGGCACAAATAATGGAAAATAAGCATTTTGATGACCGGTATCCTTAAACATTTTATCTAACACATCGCGCATGTTTTCCCAAAGCGCAAAACCATACGGCTTTATCACCATACAACCCCTCACCGCACTGTAATCGGCCAAACTACCCTTAATAATTAGGTCGTTGTACCATTGAGAATAGTCTTGTTCTCTAGACGTTAATTCCTTTCCCATATTATATTAACAATTTTTTAAATAATTTTTGCTAACATTCATTAGTTGGCATGTAATTTGCAAATGTATAAATGAATGTTAACAGCACGCAAATGTATGTAACTTCACTCAACCATATTTGATAACCTAAATTCTATGTTATGAAAAAAGTTATTTTCGGATTAATGATGATCATTACTGCCGGTTTATTTACTGGTTGTAGTTCTGTTTATCGATCAGGTCAAACACCCGATGATTTATATTATGCAGAAGGATCTAGTGTTACAAACAATCCATATGTAAATAATCAAGAGAGAGACCAATACCAAGAAGAAGTTAGCACGCAAGATGATAACTATTTACGAATGAAAGTTGCGAACAGAAATAGGTGGGGCAGTATAGATAATTTTAGCTATTGGAATGACATTCGATATAACTACTGTTATGCGCCTGTTGGTTTTAGCAACTATAATGGTTCTATTTACTTTGACCCAATGATTAGTTGGTATAGTAATAGATTTTACAATAATTATTACAGCGGATATGGCAGTTTATACGGCAATTTTGGTGGATTATATGGTGGATTTTATGGCGGATATGGCAACTATTATGGCAATCAAATTGGTTGGCATAACCCTATATATACTGTAATAAATTATAGTAAGCCAAGAAATAATAATAATACCTATACTGCTGGATCTAATTTAAGTGCTTATAGAAATAGAACCTATAACAACAGTAATATAAATACTAACAGCAATAATAACAACAACAATAATTTTAGTAATTTATCGAGAAGGGTTACTCCCCCACCGTCTACCCAGGCTGGCAGCAATAACAACAGTTATGATCGTCCGGCTAGAACATTTAGTTCATCTTCTTCCAACTCATCATCAAGCACAACAACTAGTTCTAGTTCTACAGGTGGTGTAAGTGGCGGATTTAAAAGTACTGGCAGTAGTACCAATAAAGGAAGAGGCAGTAGAAACTAATCAACCACAATGAATGTCAACTTTCAACTGATGTGTAAACGTCATGGTTAACTTATTTAATTTAGTTGACGATTGAAACAAACAACTTTGTTTTAAACCAACCTATAGATTTGTTAGGCAAATGCTATTTGATAAATGATAATCAATAAAAAAATACAAATGAAAAAAATAATCATATTTACATTTTGTTTTTATACTTTACTTTCAAATGCGCAAACACCTGATGATGCGTTGCGTACTGCCTTTTATACACAAAATGGTACGGCACGACTTCTAGGAATAGGAGGCACTATGGGGTCATTGGGTGGTGATATAAGTACTGCACATATTAACCCTGCAGGATTGGGATTTTATAAATCTAACGAATTGATCCTTTCTCCTGGTTTATTAACCAATAACAACAAATTCAATTATAGAGGTACAGATTCTACAAGCAGTAAAAACAGTACAATGTATGGTACAAGTGGACTTGTATTAGCCAGTAATTCCGGAGGAAGAAGTAATTGGACGAGCAGTGCCTTTTCATTCTCCATTAATCAATTGGCCAATTACAATAATTTAGTACAATTCAGGGGATACAACAATCAAAGTTCATATACCGAGAAATATCTAGAAGAACTTACCCGAGACAAGGCCGATACAAATGCGGCTTTAAGTAATTATATCTTCGGATCTTCCCTCGCTTTTCGTACTTTTTTAATTGATACGCTCAATGGTACTAATGGAAGTTTAATTGGCTATCAAAGTTTAGTTCCATACTCTAGCGGTATCAATCAAACGTATATTTCGCAAACAAGTGGTGGATATAATGAATTAGCAATAGGCTTTGCAGGAAACCAGTTTGATAAGTTATACCTGGGAGGTAGTTTAACAATACCTATTATTAAATATACACGCAGCTTATATTACAGCGAAAAAGATGCAACCGCAAATACAAATAATAGTTTCAACAATTTTGAATACCAAGAAACATATTCTTCCAATGGTTCGGGAATTGGGCTAAAACTAGGTGTGATTTTTAAACCGCAAAAATCCATTCGTATAGGTTTTGCATTTCATACACCACAATATATTTTACTCACCGATAAAATTCGATCTTCCTTAAAAGCGAATACAGAATCCTATGCAGGCGTAAGAAGTGAAAATAGCGACAATCTTAATAGTGGTAATGCTGGATCAACAAAATACCATGTTACTACCCCATACAGATTAATTGCAAGTGCAAGTTTTATCTTTAATGAAACGAAAGATATACGCCGACAAAGAGGGTTTATTAGTGCAGATGTTGAATATGTAAATTACAGAGGTACTCGCTATTCTTCAGCTAATGAGAATTCATTTGACGCATCGCTCAATAACTATTATAAGCTATTGAATGAAATAATAAAAGAAACTTATATGGGCAATATCAATGCTAAAATTGGTGGAGAATTAAAATTTAATACGATTATGATTCGGTTGGGGGGTGCATATTATGGCAGTCCCTATGCAGACAAAAACTTACAGGTAAACCGAGTAATCGGTTCTGGTGGGTTGGGTTATAGAAACAAAGGTATGTTTATAGATTTCTCATACTCACATATTATGAATAAAGATGTACAATTCCCTTATTTACTGAATGACAAGCCCAATACATATGCTACGCAAACTGGTAACAGAGGAAGTGTGATGTTTACAATAGGATTTAAAATTTAAACAACTTCACCTTCTAAATCGTAATCGTAGGCTTTGGTAATTTTTACTTGTACAAACTCGCCAATGGTTAACTTTTTTGAGGAGTGAATAACCACTTCATTGTCTACTTCCACACTATCAAATTCTGTTCTACCCAAATATCGGCCAGCTTCTTTTTTGTCAACAATGACTTTAAGAATCTGGCCTATTTTTTCTTGATTTTTTTCTAGGCTAATTTGTTGTTGAACCTCCATGATTTCTTGTGCTCTTTCAGCTTTTACTTCTGCCGAAATATCGTCCACTAAATCATATGCAGTGGTATTTTCTTCGTGGCTATAACTAAAAATGCCTACTCTATCAAACCGGTGTTCTTCTAAAAATCCCTTCAGTTCTTCAATATCCGCTTCTGTTTCACCTGGAAATCCTGCAATTAAGGTTGTTCGTAAACAAATTCCGGGAACTTTTGCTCGAATTTGATGAATCAACTCACCCATTTCTTCACGGGTAATATTTCTATGCATTGCATTGAGCATATTATTACTGGCATGTTGTAAGGGCATGTCGAGGTATTTACATATATTATCTCGCTCACGCATTACATCTAAAATTTCTAACGGAAATTTACTAGGATAAGCATAATGTAAGCGAATCCATTCAATCCCTTTTACATCTGCTAAAGCATTTAAAAGACGAGGTAGGTCTCTTTTCTTATAGATATCCAATCCGTAGTAAGTAAGTTCTTGCGCAATCAGCATAATCTCTTTAACCCCTTTCTGCACAAGGGCTTCAGCCTCGGCTACCAATGATTCTATTGGTCTGCTCACATGTTGCCCACGCATCAATGGAATGGCACAAAAAGAGCAGGTTCTATTACATCCTTCGCTAATTTTTAAATATGCATAATGTTTTGGGGTACTCAACATTCTTTCACCTAAGAGTTCTGCTTTATAATCAGCTTCGAATTGCTTTAAAATAAGCGGTAATTCTAAAGTGCCAAACCAAGCATCTACTTCAGGCATTTCGGCCTCTAAATCACCACGATAACGCTCACTGAGGCAACCCGTAACATATACTTTGTCTAATTTACCTCTTCGCTTTAATTCTACCTGGTCTAATATGGTATTAATACTTTCTTCTTTGGCTTTATCAATAAAACCGCAAGTATTTACCACTACGATATTGTGATCGAGTTTAGTGTTTTCATGCACTACTGCAATCTCATTAGCTGCTAGCTGACCGCTGAGCACTTCACTATCTACCAGGTTTTTACTGCAACCAAGGGTAATAATATTTACTTTGTCTTTTTTAAGTGTTTTTGCCTTCATGGAGGGGCAAAATTAGGGAAAAGGAAGGCTTAATTTTTTTCTAATGATTGAATTCTTTTTTCGAGTTGATTAATTAAATTGAGTAATTGTTGATTTTGCAATTTAATTTCATTCATTTGATCCGTTTGATTTTTAGATTTTTCCTGTAACTGTTCAATTTGTTGTTGCTGGTCTTGAACTGCTTTGATGAGGTATGGCGTTAATTTACCATAATCTACCTGCCAGGGATTTTTAGTGGCATCGGCACCACCCACGGTAACCACACTGGGAATTACCTTGTATAACTGTTGGGCCATCACCCCGGTTTGAGGATACGTGCCTTTGTCGGACTTATACGTAAAATCTTTAATTTCAATTTTTTTCAGGTCGGCAATAGAAAAAGACGTAGGTTGAATATTTTCTTTCAGGCGCTGGTCGGAGGTAGTTGAGTAGGATACGGCAGCAGTACCATTGTTGATAACAGAACCAATTAAAGTACCCTGATTTTTAAACATTAGAAATTCATGCCAATTGGAGCTCCAGTTACTTGCTGTATTGGCATTTAAAATCATCATTCCATTGTTATCTGCAGTTGTACTTTCTACATAAATGGAACTAGGCGCTGCACTGTATATATGCAAGGGATAACCAGGTGCGGTAGTGCCAATACCTACCCGCCCATTAGCGGTCCAGGTCATAATGTTGGAGGTAGTTGTGTTTGGGCCATCATTCATGGCTAAATCTAACCTTGTGTAAGCTTCATTGGTACTAGCTCCTGCTACCGCATAAGAACCCAAATTAAACTGCGAAATATTGTCCCATTTTACGTTAACAACTGATGGTCTGGAAAGTCTTAATACCTGCGCATTTGCATTAACAGTATTGGTAGCTGCTAATGGGTTGTTAACATGAAGGGTTGTAACAGGTGCAGTGATACCGCCAATGCCTACTCCTGTTGCGTCGATTGTCATACCATGTTTTGACCCCACACTGGTAAGCGCATCTGTAGTTTGCCATACGTAAAAGTCAATAGCATTTCCCAATGAGGCAGCATTATTATGCCGTGTTTTGATGGCATGCATGTAATTATTGGTAGTTGAATATCCAAAGAGCACCTGATTACTGGTAAAAGCATTAGAAGTATTCCCATTTCTAAATAAAGCAGTACCATTCACATCAAATTTTTGTGAGGGTGCATTTGTATTTATTCCTACATTTCCGGTTCTATAAATAGCACCCGTTTTATTACTACCAGCATCGGTAGTAGAGCCGGAAGTGTACCATTCAGTACTGGCAGGGGCTGCATATGATTTGTATACTCCTCCACTTGCTGCACTGTAAACCCATTGCGTACCATCTGTCTGGTTGACATATATTACGGTACTATCTGTTTTACTATAACTGTTTTCAAAACTACCTGCTTGAAAAGTTGCAGCGGTAACCGGTGAAGTAAGTCCAGATGCTAAACCAGTAACGCTGATGATTGCATCTGCAGCAGCGGCCAACACTACGTCGCCATTCGCATCAACCGACAAATATTTTTGGTTTACTGCAGAAGCAGATTTTGCGGTTGTGCTATTGGGCAAATTGGTCAATCGTAAGCCAGAATTTCCAGCGGTTCCATGTGTAAGTTCTAATTTGTTATTGGGAGCTGTATTGCCAATGCCTACATTTCCTATACTGTCTGCATACAGTCGGATAGCTCCTATTCCATTGCCCAATGCAATGATGTTATTTTTAGTATTTGCCCCAATATTTATGCTGGTACTGGTGCCGCCAATAATGGTATTGTTGTTGCCAGAGACCAAATTAGAGTTTCCGATGCTGATATTGTAAGAGCCGGTAGTAATGTTGTTCCCGGCACTTTGTCCGATAAATGTATTGTTACTTCCCGTAGTTAAATATCTACCAGCATACTGCCCAACAGCAGTATTGTTGCTCCCTGAGGTATTTGAATTAAGTGAAGTAGAACCTAATGAAGTATTCCCACTACCTGATGTAGCTGCAGCCAATGCATAAGTTCCCAAAGCAGTATTAGATGTACCTGTAGTGTTAGCATTAAATGCACCATATCCTACACGTAAATTCAAATAACTATTCCCCCCCCCGTTACCAATAATTATCCCATTTATTTTTTTATCTACACCGCCTAATTCTTGTAAGGCGGTATTATTTACAATACCAGATACTGTTGCGCTAACTGGTGTTGTAAATAAACTTTGATTGATTCTTTTCAACACACCATTGGCATCAATTGTTACCACACTATCGGTAGTTGCTCCAGATGATAAGCTACTAAAAACAGCTTTAGTACCATATAGTGTATCTGAAAATTTCCCCGTACCAACAACATCTAATTTAGTTGATGGACTACCATTTCCAATGCCCACTCTGCCATTTACCAAATAACTGATAATTGGAGCAGTATAACCGTTCATGCCAAAATCAACTCTATTGGTTGTTGAGTTGTTTCCTTGATAAATAAATCGCCATTCTGCATTGTTACCAGCAGACATTACAGTTCCGAAATTTATCTGGGTTGCATTTCCTGCTGAAGTATTATTGGGTGCTAAAAATCTACCTACAGAAGTATAGTTAGCATTTTCCGTAGATTCAACATGTAATATGGAGGCAGGGGCAGAAGTGCCTATACCCACATTACCATTGGTTTTTATTCTTACTCTTTCAATATTATTAGTGTAAAGAGGTAAATCGAAATTAGTGGTAGTACCCAATATTTTTTGAGTAGTCAACGCATTTCCGTTTAAACTCCAATATATTTTATTTAAACTATTCGTATCAACCAACAGTGTAGCACTTCTTTTCTTTAAGTTGCCACTTGCGTCAATGGTAACTATACTATCATTAGTTGAACCAGTTGTTAGCGCATTAAATTGGGCCGTAGTTCCTAATAATGAATCCGAGAATCTACCTCTTCCTACTACATCTAAATGATAACTCGGTGCAGTAGTATTGATTCCGACTTTACCATTAGCTTGCCAGGTCATAATGTTGCTGGTTGCTAATGAACCTGCATCATTCATAGCTAAATCTAATCTCGATTTAGCTGATTTATTTGTAGATTCTACCTGATAAGAACCCAAATTGAACTGTGCAACATTGTCCCATTTTACACCACTAGTTTGAAGACGTGATAATCTTAAAATTTGCGCATCTGCATTAATATTGTCTGTAGCAAGTAAAGGGTTCTGTAAGTGGAGTGTTGTAACAGGACTTGTAATTCCAATCCCAACATTTCCATTGTTTGAAATTCGCACCTTTTCGGTTCCTGTACCAGAAACATTTGTTATAAATGCAAAACCACCCGTTCCCTGTTTAGAATTTTGTAAAATAAAATTATTTGCATCTGAGGAGAATTGTCCTACATAGGCTCCGTTATAAACCCAATCTATTCTTGGAGAATTTGCGCTTGTATTTAATTCAATCCCATATCCTGTTCCCCAATTACCCGCAATATTTCTAATATTCAGTCCACCAACTACATCAAGTTTATTATAGGGGCTAGTTGTTCCAATACCCACATTTCCGCTAACAATTAACCCATTTGTAGGGGCACTGTTAACATTATTGTATGATCCAAATACAGCCGAACTCGCTGCTATTTCACCTGTTCTATAAATACTGCCTGTTTTATTACTACCTGCATCAACAGTTCCTCCAACTAAATAAAACGGACTTGTTTTAATACTATCAAGTTTTCTTAAATAGGGTGATAACATAGATGCGGTATCGGTGTATTTAACCCTACCAGATAGCAAAATAGCTGTATCTCTCAAAGTGCCTCTTGCATCTACTAACTTAATTTGTGCAACTATATTACCTGAAAAACAAAATATAAAAATAAAAACACAGATGAAATAATTCCTTTTGGTCATGTTAAGCATAAGTATATGGATAATCAAAAAAATAACTATAATTGATGTACTCAATTATTTACATCAAATTATAAAGAAATTTTAATATACAAATATAAATAACTTAAATTAAGACAATTCCTAAAAGATTATATAGTTATTTCAGAAAAGGAATATTATATTATTTATTTATGTACTTCGCTGGTAAAATGAAATTGTATATCCGGATTATTCGTAATTTCTGTATTTAAGAACCATTCGCTCTGAGCAAGATATACCGGCTGATTATCTTTATCTAACGCAGCATTTTGTTGTTTAAAGCGCAGGAAATCATCCAATTTTTTAGGATCAGCTGATGTTAACCAACAAGCTTTGTAAAAAGGAAG
>CANGCK010000058.1 GCA_947452295.1 Sphingobacteriia bacterium | reverse complement strand
GGGTCACATACAATGTGTAATGGCGCAAATTTAGCATACAACAAATTGGCTTTTGAAAAAGTAGGTAAATTTAAAGGGATAGATCATATTGCTAGTGGAGATGACATGTTATTGATGTACAAAATAAAACAACAATTTCCACATCAACTTGGATATTTATATAGTAATAACATGATAGTGCAAACGGCACCAATGACTACATGGAAAAATTTTTTAAATCAGCGGATCCGTTGGGCCAGTAAGGCTGATAGCTATTCCGATAAAAGCATTTTGCCGGTTTTAATTTTAGTGTATGGATACAATGCTTTGTTAATGATAGCATTAATCTTGAGTATTTTTATTGATGGATTATTGCCTTGCATAATTAACAGCCTATTGCTAAAAGTAATTGTTGAATTTATTTTTATGTTACCTGTAGCGCGTTTTTATAGGTTAATTAGTACGCTATTCTTTTTTCCGTTGATGCAACCTTTTCATATTGTGTATACAGTAATTGCAGGCTGGCTAGGAAAATTTGGTACTTACCAATGGAAGGGTAGGGTAGTGAGATAAATTTAATATGAATGGTCGGATTTATTCGTTGTAAAATCATTTATTAGAAAGAGGATTAATAAGGATAAAGCGAATGAATATTTTAAGGAATGGTTTAATCTGCGTAATTTTCAATTTCCATAGATATGGATTTAATGGTTTAGTCATCTAATAAATAGTTCAATTGGTTACCCAATCAAATAAACATCGATTTTATAGACAACTCACTCGCAATAAAGGAGCACTATTAGGCATGATACTTATTATGCTCAGTTCCTTGCTTGCTATTTTTGCCTACTTGCTTTCGGCAGATACTACGCCCAATGCTAATAGAATGATACCAGAAATAGGCAGTAAAAAACCAGGTTTTGTAGTACAATTACTAAGAGTAAAAAACGAGAGAATGATCCCTCATAAAACTTTATTTGCGGTAATGCTTGGGGGTAAAGATGATCAATTTGATTATGTACCTATTACTTCTTATTCTAAAAAAGGTAGTGTATTGCAATTTCAAAAATATATAGATGATGGTATTACTGAACTACATGAAATACCGTTAAATAAGTTGGCAAAAGTACCGGTGATAAAATTTCGATATATTTTAGGTACAGATAAATTTGGCAGGGATATAGCCAGTAGACTAATAGTTGGAGTTCGGGTTAGTTTAGGAGTAGGTTTTATTGCAGTATTAATATCATTAACCTCAGGTATTATGTTGGGAGCCATAGCAGGTTATTTTAGGGGTTGGGTAGATGAACTGATAAAATGGTTAATGAATGTTATATGGAGTATACCTACTTTACTGTTGGTATTTGCAATAACCTTGGCATTGGGTAAGGGATTTTGGCAAGTGTTTATAGCGGTAGGCTTAACCATGTGGGTAAATGTGGCTCGTTTGGTGCGTGGACAGGTATTGGTAGTGAGAGAATTAGAATACATTGAGGCAACGCGTGCATTGGGTTACGCTCATGTTAGAATAATTGTGAAACACATATTACCCAATATCTTAGGACCGGTAATGGTTATTGCAGCAAGTAATTTTGCAGCAGCAATTGTAATTGAAGCCGGGTTAAGTTTTTTAGGGGTTGGGGTACAACCACCACAACCTAGTTGGGGTTTGATGATTAAAGAAAATTATAATTTTATTATTACACATAACCCTATGTTGGCATTGGCGCCAGGAATTGCAATTATGTTATTGGTGCTTGCATTTAATTTGCTGGGAAATGGATTAAGAGACGCAATGAGTGTACGTGGGAGAGATAATAACTAAGTAATAAGTTAGTTACTATTTGCTACTACAACGTTTCTTACCAAACTTTCTTCCAATGAAATAAATGTTTCTGTTCTTTCTATACCTTTTATTTTTTGTAGTTCATCATGTAAAACAAAGCGAAGTTCTTGAATATCTTTGCATACAATTTCAGCAAACATACTGTAATTGCCTGTTGTATAGTTTAGTCGTACAATTTGTTGTACTTTTTTCAGTTCTTTTGCAACGGAATCGTATAATGAGCTTTTTTCTAAATAAATACCTATAAATGCAATTACATCATAACCCAATAATTTCAGGTCAACCGATAGTTTTTTGCCTTTTACTATTTTCAACTCTTCTAATTTTTTTATTCTTACATGGATAGTTCCGCCCGATACAAAAAGTTTTTTGCCCAAATCGGCGTATGATATTTCCGCATCTTCCATCATCGCCTGAATGATTTGCAAATCGAGTTTGTCGAGATTTAATTTCGCAGACATTTTAATATGATTAATTAGAAAATATTTAATTTAAAAGCTAAAATATTGAAATATATCTATATTATTAAAATAAATTTTGAAAATTGGTTAACTAAATGCCGTTTTGTTGTATATTTGATTTATCAACTAGAAAAATAGTTCTTTTTACTGTGGGGTGATGAAACTTTTGGCAGACATGCCCTCTTGTCTCGGGGGTGAGGATCACGGGATAAATATAGCATAGAGCCGTCCCGAGTAATCGGGACGACCAGGGTCGACCACTGAACTTTGTGCTACAACTAACCGCCTCGTGGAGGTTCGACCCCTCCCCCTACAGCTATAAAAGCTCCTAATGCAATGGATTCATTGAATTAGGAGCTTTTATGTTGGTGTTAAGTGAATTAAAATGCGTTATTCTTATCAACCAAACAAATCTTCCACCGTTACCTCATTTTGAACCAACTTGTTATAGTACGGATTTTTTGCAGTTCCAAAAGTAGTGACCATGGTAATGAAAATTGTTTTTTTGGTTTTGGTAGCATTAGCAAAAACAGCCTTCTTTTGTTCTAACTCCTCTGCGTATTTTTTGGTTATGGAGTAGGGTTCTTTTGCGTATTTCATTTCACAAATATTGACACAATGGTCATCTCTATCTAATAATAAATCAATTTGTGCACCTTGTAGATTTTTACCGGGTGCTTGCCGCCATATCGACTCTTCAACAAGTAAACCATCAATACCCAACGCACATTTTAATTGAACAATATGTTTTAAACAGATTGCCTCAAATGCATAGCCACTCCAGCTTGTCCAAGTAGGTTGCTTACATATTCTTAGCCATGTACCTTTGCCGGTTGCTTTCCTTTTGCCCATATATTTTAAATAGAATAAAGAATACTCATCTGATAGGCGATATACTAAGTCTTTTGAAGTTTTACCAAATGGAATATAACTATTTATAAAACCGGATTCTTCAAGCTCTTCTAATACCAGGCTAATGGTACCTCCCGAACTTAAACCGGTATGGATGATCAGTTCACTTCTCGTAAGCCCCTTAGTTTTAGCTGTTAAGGCTTTAACCACAGTAATATGACTGGATGAATGATCAAAAAGTGAAGAATAAAGATTGTTAAATTCATCTATAAGATAGCCATGCTGTGTAAAACAAATTCTATCAATGGCTTGTGTGGCGCTTTCGCCGGGCTGAATGTTAGATAAATATTGCGGAATACCTCCCATCACCATATATAAGTTGAGCAGTTGATACTGATCTAACTTTACAGAACGACTTTTTAAATAAGCTGCTGTCTCTTGTAGTGTAAATGGCGATAGTTTAATCCGAACACTTACTCTATTATGTAATCCTCCTTTACTTTTAACTATATTTTGTATCATCCATGAAGCTGCTGAGCCACAAATAACTACTGTTAAATTCGGATACTTTGATGCCCATGTATTCCAGAAATAATTAAAGGCTTTAAGAAAATTCGATTTGGGTGAATTAATCCAGGGAAATTCGTCAAAGAATAGTACTGTCTTTTTTTTAGTTAATAAAGGGGCTAAAAAATTTTGTAATGTATCAAATGCAGCCGACCAACTAGTGGGTACTGCTAATTCTGCAGGACTTCCGGTTGCGGTTTTTAATGAACGACTAAAATTTTCTAATTGTTCTGTTAATTTTGCATCTTTTACTCCAGTAAATTCAAATGCTATATGCTTTTCATAAACCGACCTAATTAAAAAAGTTTTCCCTACGCGACGTCGACCATATATGGCTACCAGTTCAGCACTTTTGCTGTCCATTGCAGTTTCAAGTATTTTTTTTCTGCTATTCTTCCAATTAATTTATCCATATACTGACTTTAGTAACTATCCAAAAAGAGAGATTTGGCTGACTTTGTTTAAATATACTCAGCCAAAACTATTAAAAATATGTGAGATTTGGCTGAGTATATATTTTTATACCCAGCCAAATCTGCTAAATATTAGGACGTTTTGGCTGAGTATAAATTAATGTAGCTGAAAGAACCGGATTAGCTACCGCTACTTTTTGCACTAATTCTCCATCCAAAAAAAGCCAATTTTTGAAATTATTTCAAAAACCGGCTTGTACAAAAATTAAATAATCCTACTCTATTTAATAAAGTAACAATATAATAGTGAGCACTATTCTGGCCAACGTAAAATACAACCCCTTCTTAAAAATAGTAGTCTTCGGTAAATACATCCAAAATACCGACAATACAAAAAACAGTAACGATACACCAAAGAAAATGTTTAAATAAAATAACAGTTGTTTGGTGGAAGCCTTAAATACTTAACCCCTATGTTTTTTAAAAAACCAAACTTTTAGCAAATCAGCTGTAGTAATATATAGTAGAACTATTAATAGCAGTACACCTAAATTTAAAGTGGGTAAAGGTACAAGTCCAATTTTAGTAGAAAAAGGCAAATAGGGAAGTGCTAAAGTAATTACTAAACCGGTAATACTTAACATAAAAAGATATTTCCCGGGTTTACTTTTGAAAAAATTCTTGTGGGTACGTATAATAAAAAGTATGAACAATTCTGTGAGAATCGATTCAACAAACCATCCGGTTTGAAAAGCAGATTCTTTTACCTTCAACACATATAATAACGTTATGAATGTCAGAACATCAAACAAGGAACTGTGAATTCCAAAAACAATCATGTACCTCCAAATGAATTTAAGATTCCATTTTCCGGGTCGGTTAAGCTGTTCCTGATCAACATTATCAGATGCTACTGATAAATAGGGGAAGTCTGTAATAAAATTGGTTAATAATATTTGCTTCGGAAGCATGGGTAAGAAAGGTAATATTATGGAAGCTATGGCAACACTAAACATATTGCCAAACGTAGAGCCAGTATTGATAAAAATGTATTTCAGCGTGTTGGCAAAAGTTTTTCTACCTTCTTTAATCCCATCTACTAATACCATTAAATTTTTTTCCATCAAAACAAAGTCTGCTGCTTCCCTTGCAACATCAACTGCATTTTCAACAGATATGCCTACATCAGCCGCATTAATGGCTGAAACATCATTAATTCCGTCTCCCATGTAGGCTACAGCATACGATTTTTTTAATGCTAAAATGATGCGTTCTTTTTGTTGTGGCTCAATTTCTGCGAATATGTGGGTATTCTTTACGCGATGCCTTAATGCTTCGGGACTCATGTTTACAAGTTCATGCCCTGTCATGATCAATGGATCAGCAATGCCAATTTTTAGTGCAATAGATTTTGCTACATTTTTATTATCGCCCGTAATAATTTTCAAATGAACTTTTAATTTATTAAGCTCATGAATTGTTTCAATAATATCTGATTTAATTGGATCTTCTAAAAGAATAAAACCCGTAAATATCATTTCATATTCATCTTCCTTTTTAATGTTAAGTGCTGTTAATTTTTTATAGCAAATGGCAATAGCTCGCAGTCCATTCAAACCACATTCTTCATATTTATCTTGAATGGCATCTTTATGGTTCAATATATCTTCTATAGTTCCATCAGCCAATTGTACTGTTGAACATATATTGATTATTTGATCGAATGCGCCCTTTGTAATCAGTAATTTTTCTGTTCCGGTATCTACTGCAATACTCAAACGTTTCCGAATAAAATCGTATGGTACTTCACCAATCTTCGGAGGATAAGTGCTTGCATGAATGGTCATTTTTTTTAATGCTTCATCAATTGGGTTAGCATATCCACTTTCGTATGTTGCATTCCATACTGCAAGTTGTTTAGCAAATTCATTTGATTTGCCTAAGCCATCGATAATGTCAAATACTTTTATAGATCCTTCTGTAATGGTTCCTGTTTTATCGGTACACAAGAGATTAACTTCGCCTAAATTTTGAATGGAAGCCAATTTTTTTACAATAACTTTTTTGGCTAACATTCTATTTGCTCCTGCGCTCATAGCAATAGTTGTGATGGCAGGCAATAATTCCGGAGCCATTCCTACCGCTAATGCTAGTGCAAATAATGCAGAGTCTATAACTGTTTTATGGTTTAATAAGTTGACTACTAAAATAATAACAGATAGTACTAAAGTTATTTTCATTAAGAAAAATCCAAAATCCTTAATTCCTTTTTCAAAATTTGTTTCAATACTGGTGGCTGCATTTTGTACGATGCTCCCAAAAATGGTATTATTTCCGGTATGGATTACCAATGCTTTTGCCTTGCCACTGATAATACTAGAGCCTTCCCAAAGACAATTGGTTCGTTTAGATAGTTCTGTTTGTGGATCAACGATTCCTGTCATTTTTCTTACCGGGTAAGATTCACCGGTAAGACTCGATTCATTGGCATGAAGTTCATTCGATTCAATAATAATACAATCGGCAGGTATCATATCGCCTGCTTTGAAAAGTAAAATATCTCCCGGAACGATATGTGATGAAACTATTTCATAGGGCTGTCCATCACGTATAACCAAACTCTTCAATGAAATCATTGACTGCAATTTTTCTACCACTCTCCCTGCATTTCTCTCCTGAAAAAAACTAAGTAGTCCTGTTGATAAAACGATAAATAAAATAATTGCTACATCAGATATGTCTCCAAGAAATGCAGATAAAACAACTGCTCCAATTAACAATAACATTAAAGGGTTGTAGAACTGGCCTATAAAAAGCAGCAAATCTTTTGTAAAAACAGATCTTTTTTTTACATGATGGTTAGATTGTAATAAAATTTTTTCTGCAACGGATTTTGATAAACCTTCAGTAGAACTATTCAATTTTTCAAAACAATATTTTGCATCATATTGCCAGAAACAATTAATTATAGAAGGTTGCATAGGAATAGTATAAATATATTAACTATTGTACCGGCTATAATCATTAAAGTACAACAGTTATTAAATAATGTTGTACATAAAGTTACTCATTTGTAGAAAGAAATTCTCGGAACCAATGCCCGGATTGTTTTACAGTTCTTAATTGTGTGTTAAAATCAACATGAATTAGTCCAAATTTAGCTTCATAGCCCTCTGCCCATTCAAAATTATCAGTCAATGTCCATGCAAAATACCCTTTTACTTTATTGTTTTCTTTCTTTGCTTTTAATAATGCAGATAGGTACCGCTGAAAATAATTGATTCGTTCTATATCATTTATTGTTCCATTTTCTAACCGGTCTTTAAAATATGCACCACCTTCTGTTATGATAATATTTTTAACACCTTCGTATGCCGAAAATCGTTGAATCATTCTATAAAAACTGTGTTCATTAATTTCCCAGCCCATTGCGGTATGTGGTACTTTTCTTTTTGCTGCTTTTACATCTGTTGCTTGAATTACTGGAATTATTGAACTATGTTTTACCGTTACAGGAAAATAATTTTGTATTCCTATAAAATCAAAATCAAATTGCAGTTGTTTGGTATATTTCCATGCTCTGCTGTGCATGTGTAATTTTTCCATCAACGAAAAATTATCGTCGGGATACCCCATCCCCAATATGGGTTCTATAAATAACCTGTTTAATAAAATATCAACTCTATTTGCAGCATCTATATCTTTTTGCTGTAAACTATTGGGCATCACTTCACTGCAAGAAAAAGTTGTGCCAATGTAAGCGTTAGCTACATAGTTTCTTATAATTCTTCCTCCTTCTGCTTGTGCCATTGCCGCATGATGAACAGCAGGTAAGAACGAATCTAAACCCATTTTACCTGGAGCATGTTGCCCAACCATATATCCTAATGTTGTAAAACCGGTTGGCTCATTCAATATAATCCAGTTCTTTACTTTGCTTCCATATTCTTTTGCGCAAATTATTGTAAAATGACTAAACCATTTAATAATGCTCCTAGAAGTCCAGCCACCTTCTTTTTCAAGCGCTGTAGGTAGATCCCAATGATATAAAGTAATGTATGGAGTAAGCTGAAGTTTTAAACAGGTATCAATTAATTGATGATAAAAAGCAATACCCTCTTTATTGGGTTGCCCGGTTCCATCCGGCAATATCCTGCTCCATGAAATGGAAAAACGAAATACTTTAAATCCCAATACTTTTGCAAGTAGTAAATCGTCTTTATACCTATGATAGAAATCACAGGATTCGGAAGGTTTGGTTCCTTTTTTTATTTTGCCTTGTCGTTTAGAAAAATTATCCCAAATAGAGGGACCTCGTCCACCTAAATTGTGCGCACCTTCATTTTGCGCTGCAGAAATGGCTACTCCCCAAAGAAAATCATCTCCAAAATCTTTAACATTTAATGTATGTTCACTATGCAATTATTCAAAATTTAGGGATGGAAATCCGGAATAGTGATAAGTGGGTTTATTTTTTTCTTTCCTGATAGATAGTGCTGTTTCAATTACCTTACTTACAATATCATCGGTTGTATGCGAAAGTATTAATTTTGTAGGATTTTCAGTGTTCATCCAATTTTCTATTGACTGAACGAAATGATTGTTGATTGAATGTACAATTGGAACGTTAAACTTACGTAAAGCAGCGGCATTGCACAACTGCTCGTATTGACCTTTTATTGGCAAACACATGAGTTTCTTTCCAAGTACCAATGCTTCAGCAGGTGTTTCAAAACCTGCGCCGGTAATAATACCACTTGAATGTATCATGCTTTTCACAAAGGCATCATTATCAATGGGTATTAATGTTACATTTCCTTGTTGGGTAATTTTGGTTACTTTTTTACTAAATACTTCAAAATGTAAGTCTGGTAGTTTTTTAAAATAACTGATTAATACTTCATCGCTATAGTGCGATAGGTAAACTGTTATATGACCATGATTTTTGGGTGTGGCATTTAAAATATTTTCCTTGATAATAGGGGAGTATATAAAATCATCGTATTGATCAAAGTGTAAGCCTATGTATTTGTTAGCGTTAGCATAATTCTTTAAAATTATTTCGCCAAGCAATTCTCTTTTTTGTGGTCTGGGAGTATGATTACTAATAAAACTTGCTTGGTGTCCAAAATTTACAGAAGGGATATTTTTAAGTTTACATGCGATTGATGTGATACATTCAAAATCATTTAATACTATATCGTATTTTTCTACAGGTAAAGCTCTAGCTGTTGTAAATGTGTTGAGTGGAGATATATTCCTAAGCATTTTAAGATAATCTAACCCACCTCTATTTCCATAAAAAAGACTAACTCCTTTACTTGTATATCTTACAGGCAAAGAAACTTTTAAATTACTATTACTGCCACTTAAAAAAACATCTACCTCACCATATTGTTGCAAATAAGGCATTAATGCTACTGCCCTGGCTATATGGCCATTTCCTGTAGCTTGTACTGCATAAAAAATCTTCATAATTAAATTGATAAAGAGTTTACAAAAAATGAAATTTCGTTGGTTAAAACATTTAACTCAGGAAGATGCTTGGTATATTTCTTTTCTATTACTACTTTATCCGAAAATTCTTTTTCGTCATATTGATAAACTGTCCATTGTTTGCAATTGTATTCTAATGCAGTTAAATTTTCAATCCAATCGCCACTGTTTAAATAAGTTACCGAGCCTTTATTCGTTTCAATGATTCTTTTTTGAGGTTGATGTATATGCCCACAAATAACATATTGATAATTATTTTCAATAGCTAGTTCTGCTGCAGTTTGTTCGAAATTTCCTATCCAAGAAACTGCTTGCTTTACACCATTCTTCACTTTTTTACTGAAACTCCATTTTTCTCTTCCTAGTAATTGTAAAATCCAATTAAAAAAACTATTAAGGATGATCAATAAATCATAACCATGGCCACCTAATTTTGCCAAAATTTTTGCACTTCCCTTTGTAGTTCTGTCGAATACATCTCCATGAAAAACCCAATTTTTTTCTCCATCTATTTCAAAAACCACTTTGTCTGTCAATTGAATGTTTCCCATTTCAAAGTCGGCATATTTCCTTAATGCCTCATCATGATTACCTGTGATATATATTACTTTAGTACCCTTGCTAGCCATGTTAAATATTTCTTTAATTACCGCCATATGGCTTGCAGGGAAAAATCGTTTATTGAATTGCCAGATATCAATAATATCTCCATTTAATATGAGGGTATTGGGTTGAATACTTTTCAAATATTTCAATACTTCAGTAGCATGACATCCAAAAGTTCCTAAATGAATATCACTGATTACACAGATTTCAATGGGTCTTTTTTCCATCTATTAATTTTACATAAAGAACTAAATTGTATGTTAACTAAATATTTCCTGAAGGTTAAGTTAGTATGACTTAATTGTTAACTTAACATTAACTGGGGGATAATTTATACCTAAAAACACTTAATAGGATAAACCTTATTTTAATTAAAAAAAAGGCATCATGAATTGGTATATTATTATTCCGGTAGGTGTATTTTTGTTGTGGTTGATTGTTTTTTTGGTGAAAAGAAATAATAAAGACGAGAAAGCATTTGAAAAACAGTTGAATCAAGATTATCCAAATGCCACAGATGCCCCTAGTGATATAGAAATAGAAGAAAATATGCACTAGTCATCTTTTCTTAAGCCTTCGATCAATTCATTGCTCTCTACCTATTTTTTGATAGAAGTAGCATATTCATTATTAATACAACATTCTATTACACTTTGCACTGCCCTATTTATATTTGCAGAAGGGTACTGAATAATTGCTTATGCTTAATGTAGGGCATGAAATAAAACATTAAGCCCATGATAATTATTAAATTGTATATATTTATAATGCCAAAAGCATAAATCCTGAAACATTCGTCTAATTTAAGGCAGAGATAACTTAAATAGATTGACCAACAGAAAACCAATACTAAATGTCTATTTTTCAATATTGTAGAAAGCTGCAGCAACAATTATTTTCAGATATAACCGAAATTCCTCCCTTTTTACAATCCAACTATTTCCCTTCGCTTAATGGCTTTAGAGCAATTTCTATTCTTCTTGTTTTGGTAGATCATTTTACCTTTAACTATGCACATAAATTTGATTACAAAATATTACTAATTGGAAACTTAGGTGTAAATATTTTTTTCGTAATTAGTGGGTTTTTAATCACCACATTATTACTTAAAGAGAAAGCTAGGACCGGTACAATTTCATTGAGAAAATTTTATGTCAGAAGGTTTTTTAGGATTATTCCAGTATCCTATTTATACATTATTGTATTAATTGCATTAAATTATTTCTTTAATTTGCACATTTCCTGGTTGGGTATTATTGGTGCTTTTTTGTTTTTAGGAAACATTGGATTGTTTCATAATAATTGGTATACATCTCATTATTGGTCATTGGCTTTTGAAGAGCAGTTTTATTTAGTATTTCCGTTTATACTTAAGAAAAATTTTAAGTTTTATGTAAAATTTTTATTGGTTATGTTGGTGGTAGTTTTTTTATTACGTCAAGTTGAATGGATTAATTATAAAAACACCAACAAGCTGCTTTATCGGTTACAATACATTAAAGAAGTTACTTTTTATTTAGATGGAATTATTATTGGTTCATTATTTTCTATATTAGCCATGAAAAACATGTTACCTATTCAAAAAATAGTGCAGCATAAAATCCTGATACATATTTTGTTTACCCCGCTAATAATTTTAGTACACTGTGGTTATATTTCTTTGGTAAATAATTCAGCTAATTCATACGTAAGCGCTGTAATGATTGGAATTTTAATATTAAGTAATCTGCAGCCATCAACAGATTTGATTTATAAATGCTTAAACAACAAACTAGTCAATTACATAGGAATATTGTCTTATAGTATCTATATATGGCAGCAGTTATTTGTTTTTAACCAGCCATGGAAATACGCTATTCCGGGGTCGGATACAATTTGGTTAAATATATTGTTATTGATGTTAATTGCGTATTTTTCTTATCATTTTTATGAGAAAAAATTCTTGCAGTTGAAAGAAAGAGTAAGTTCAAAATAAAAACTACAAGTCGGTGTTATAAAAAACACCTATATTTTTATGTTGATTTAGTGCATCTTTTATTAATATCAATGCTACATTTAACATAGAGGTCGCTTCATGATTTTTATAATCAAATAGTTCACACCTATTAGCATCATTTTTTAAATTTTCTAACAACTGCTTTGCATCAATTAGTCCATTAGTAGTTTTAATAATGTTGAAGTATTTATCTATAGTTAATTGAATTTCTTGTTTATTTATTTGTAAGCAATCATAAGTTTCAAATTCAACGGATGATGGGTTATTTTTTATTAAATTTTGTATTAACTTGTCAGATGCATATTTTGCAAATGCAATGGCTTCAAGCAAAGAATTTGAAGCAAGTCTATTTGCGCCATGTAAACCAGTTGATGCAACTTCTCCAATAGCATATAAGTTAGCAACATTGGTTTCACCAAATTCATCTACTTTTATTCCACCACATGAATAATGTTGTACAGGAGCAACGGGAATCATTTCACAGTTAATATTTATGTTCAGCAGTGACTTACAAGTTGCTTTTATTTCAGGAAAGTGCGTATCTAAGATTTCGGTTTTTATTTTAGTTGCATCTAAGTAAACAAATTTCGCATTATGTAAATTCATTTCATTTTGTATAGCTCTTGATACAATATCACGAGGTGCTAATTCTAGTCTACTATCATATTTTTGCATGAATGCCACTCCATTTTCATTTCTAAGAACTGCACCTGCCCCTCTTAATGCTTCAGAAATTAAAAATGCAATATTGCCATTTTTAGTGTATAATCCTGTTGGATGAAATTGTATAAATGACAAATTATTTATTTCTGCCCCCAGTTTATGGGCAATATTTATTCCATCACCAGTAGCAACTGTTTGGTTAGTTGTTTTATTAAACAACATTCCTATACCTCCCGTTGCTAAAACAAGTTTAGAGCAGGTAATATTTTGAAATGAATTTTCTGCTTTTGTAAAAATTTGTAAGTGAAACTTACCGTTATCGTCTTTTTTTGCTTGAATTAAATGTTGATTTTCATAAAATTCAACATTATTGAATGACTTTAACTGGTTAATTAATGCTTGTTGAATAGACTTTCCAGTTTGATCCTTATAATGCCATATTCTTGCATCACTATGTCCACCCTCTTTTGCAAGATCAAATTCGTTCAATTCATTTTTATCAAATGCAGACCCCCATCTTATTAAGTCATTTAATAAGTCAGGAGCAGATTCAACAACCTTTTTTACAATATAGAGATCATTAACATGGCCGCCTGCAATCAATGTATCCTCAATATGTTTATTAAAATGATCTCCCATTCCTTTTACAGCAGCAATTCCTCCCTGTGCCCAATTGGTATTTGTAGCATCCAATTTATCCTTAGCAATTAAGCAGATTGATATTCCTCCTTTTTTAAAATCTGGAGTCTCTGTTAAATATATTAACGTAGATAAACCC
Organism: Sphingobacteriia bacterium; assembly: GCA_947452295.1. Taxonomy (GTDB): domain Bacteria; phylum Bacteroidota; class Bacteroidia; order Chitinophagales; family Chitinophagaceae; genus Sediminibacterium. The sequence goes on along the minus strand of CANGCK010000058.1, from coordinate 3,424 downwards.
GCAATGCCAGAACCAACTATAACTATATCAAAATGTATATTCATTTTATTGAATGGCAAGCATATTATTCAATGCTTTTAACGCACCTTCTTGCGTTTTCTCATTTACATAAATTTCCGGAAGTTCATGATACAATGTATTGTAAAGCTTCTCTAAAGTATTCATTTTCATGTAGGGGCATTCTGAACAAGCACATGAATTAGATTCCAATGCTGGTGCTGGAATAAATTTCTTATCAGGTGCCTGTAGTTTCATTTGGTATAATATGCCTGCTTCTGTTGCAACTATAAAAGTATTGGTTGGTGATGTTTGTACATAGGCTAAAAGTGCTTTAGTAGAACCAATGAATTGGGCTTTACTTAAAACAGCAGGTAAACATTCTGGATGTGCAATTAATTCAGCTTCTGGATTAACATCAATGATCATTTGCAATTTTTCAATAGAAATATTTACATGAACCATACATGCCCCATCCCACAAAATCAAATCTCTTCCTGTAACTTGCTGAACATACATGCCTAAATTTTTGTCGGGCGCAAAAATAATTTGTTTTTCTTTTGGAATGGCGTTAACTACGTCAATGGCATTAGATGAAGTACAGATATAATCACTTAAAGCTTTTATTTCCGAACTGCAGTTAATATAACTAACTACTACCGCATCTGGGTACTGGGATTTAAATTCTTTAAATGATGCTTCCGGCGCTGAATCTGCTAACGAGCAACCTGCATTTAGATCAGGCAATAAAACTTTAGCATTCGGATTCAATATTTTAGCCGTTTCCGCCATAAAATGCACACCACAAAACACTATAATTTCTGCCGATAATTTTTTTGAAATTTGAGCAAGTGCTAAACTATCACCAATATAATCTGCTATTGCTTGAATATCATCACTTACATAATAATGAGCAAGAATAACAGCATTCTTTTCGGCTTTCATCTTTAGGATCTCCGATTTCAAATCAATTCCCTCCGGTAATTTAATTGTAATAAAGCCGTTATTCTTTATATCGTTTTCTATGAACATTTTACAAGATTTTTAATGAAATGTCTATTGATTTAATATGATGCGTTAAGCTTCCAATAGATATATAATCAATGCCTGATTGAGCGTATTCTTTAATATTTGTTTCATTGATATTGCCCGATACTTCAATTTTTTTAACTCCATTATTCAATTCAATAATTTCATAGATATTTTCTTGTTTAAAATTGTCAATTAATATTCTTGTTACTATCTCCGATTGTTTAGCAATTATAAATTCCGCTGCATTTTTAACTTCAACAACAACGGGTAAATTTATTTTGTTGACAAAAAAATAATTTTCACAAGCTTTTATCGCTTTTGCTATTCCTCCTGAGGCTTTAATGTGATTATCTTTAATTAATACCTCATCATATAATCCAAAACGGTGATTATGCCCACCTCCAATTTTTACTGCCCATTTTTCAATTATTCTACAATTAGGCGTTGTTTTTCTTGTATCTAAAATTTTTACCTGTTGTTTATTGGCCACTTCTACAAAGTAATTTGTTTTAGTAGCAATGCCACTCATTCTTTGCATCCAGTTTAGTAAAAGTCTTTCTGCTTTTAATATAGAATGTAAAGAACCTTTAATGTTTCCAATACAATTTATCGCTTTAATAGCATCACCATCTTTAACCGTAAAATCAATTATTAAAGATGGGTCTACTTCATTACAAATCATGCGTGCTAGTTCAACCCCGGCTATTATGCAATTTTCTTTAACATAACATTTTGCTTCTCCAATTTGTTCAATTGGAATAGTTGCTTTCGTAGTAATATCTCCAGCGCCAATATCTTCTTGCAATGCTTGTTTAATGAGTTCTCTTATTGTTTGCATCATAGTTATCAATAATGTTTATGGCTGTTTTTTCTAATTTTGACAATACAGGTGGAAGTACAAATGGAATTCTTTGGAAGAAAAACAATGTAATGATTTTTCTTTTCCTATCTACCATATAGGCAGTATTAAATGCACCTCCCCAAAAAAAACTGCCTATTGATGCATTGTTTATGCCAACTCCTTCTTTGGTTGTAAGTCCAACCCCCAATCCAAAATTATTTAATGACTTCATACCGCCAAATACAAATGTTTTTTCTCCCAATTGATTGCCCCAAAATTGTTCAAGTATACTTGCACCAATTATTTGTTTGCCAGTATTTGTTTTTCCATTGTTTAATAAACATTGTAAAAACAATGCATAATCATGCGTAGTAGATACTAAACCACCTATAGCTGAAAAATATTTCTTATTAGGTACTAAAGGATAATCTACCGGATATATTGAGGGGGTAACTGCTGTTAAACTATCCTTATTCGCTTTAATATATACTGTTACCAATCTATCTTTTTTTCTATTCGGAAGATAAAAGTAGGTATCCTTCATTTTTAAAGGAATCAATATGTTTTTAGAGAGATATTGATACAGTGTTAAGCCAGACTGTATTTCAATGATCCTTCCTAGTACGTTGGTGCTTAATCCATAACTAAATCTAGTACCAGGTTGATGCATTAATGGCATTGCAGCAATGTAACCAACTTCTTCTTCTAATGAAGTGAATGCTTTATTAATTGGTTGATTTAATTTATTTTTCTCAAACAAATTTTTAAACTTTGGATATTCATCCGATGATGATATGCCAGATTGATGTGTTAATAAATCTCTTATAGTAACCGACCTATTTCTGGGTACCAATTTGAAAGTATCATTGTCTGTAGCTAAAACCATCTGATTGGAGAAACTAGGTATGTATTTTTCAATGTCATCATCTAATGCTATTTTATTTTGTTCTACCAATTGTAAAACGGCGATAGATACAATTGCTTTCGTTTGAGACGCAATCCTAAATATAGAACTCGTTTCCATTCTTTTGTTTGCAGACAAATCGGAATAGCCGTAAGCTTTATCTAATAAAACTTTATTGTTGTGTAATACAAATGCAACACCACCTGCTATATTTTTTTGTTGAATTTCATGGTTAATGATGCTATCAATTGCGCTGAAATCCTGTGCAGATGAAGAAAATGAAAAAAGAAGACAAAATAAAATACAACGGTTTCTGGATAGGATCATGTTAAGACAGTTTTACAAAATTACACAAACATTTATCAGAATCTTATAAATAATTACAATGATTTTAGTTGTTTTTTTTTTTAATTATAACTTTTATATGTATGATAGAAGCACATAAATAAAAATGTGTTTTATGATCTCATGAATATCCATTTATAAAAATGCCGTATAAAAAAAATTTATACGGCATTTTCATCAATCAACTTTTCAATAATTATTTCATAAAATAGGTAACAACATAATAAGTTAAAGCGGCTAAAATTCCACTTACAGGTATAGTAAGAATCCAAGCCCAAAGTAAATTGGTAGTTACCCCCCATCTT
>CANGCK010000057.1 GCA_947452295.1 Sphingobacteriia bacterium | reverse complement strand
TACTGAATAAGGATTTACCACTGCGTAGCTGTTCCTTTACTTTTTGTTTGGCCAGTTCGTAATCGAATGGCGGAGGTGTTTTCTTTTCCATTTTCTGTGTTTTAAAGTTAAAGATTTAACTCTTGACACAGTTTATTTTACACTCTCAAGCGTCCATTTTTCTTCGAAAAATGGACGCTTTGTTTTAATTATAATTTGGATAAATAACCACTTAATTGTTCACCTTAAATTAGCTTTTTTATTTCAGCTCAGTCAATGCCTTCATCACCATTGCATCGCCTCCATTCACTACCATATAATACCCTTGATCTCTCCACAAATGACGTGCAAGGATAGCTTTAAACCTAGACATAATCAATTTTCTAGACTCATCATTTGTTGCACTTAAATTTATATTTTCTTTTTGAGCAGCTGATACCAATAGATCCCATTCAATTTTTCCGGGATTGTAACCAGCTACATAATCTTCTAGCTTTTTATACTGTTGAAATTGTATTTTATGATTAACATAAAAAAGATAACTAAAATTTTGTAATGCATTAGTCACCGCTAATTGAATAAATTCATTACTGTATTTTGTAGAATCAAAAGCCACAACCGCATCAGGAGTAATACCGCCTCCACCATAAACTATTTTTCCCGATTTTGTTTTAAATGGTTTTCTGGTGCTATCTGAATCATATTTTTTATTTGTACTATCAGCAGGGTGATATCTATTTAAGAACTCTTCTTGGTATTCTTTGATTCCCTTGTTATATGGTTTTTGAATATTTCTTCCCAATGGAGTATAATATCTTGCAATTGTTAATCTTACAGCAGCACCATCACTTAATTGGTATTGTTGCTGCACCAACCCTTTCCCAAATGATCTTCTCCCAATAATTGTAGCTCTATCCCAATCTTGAAGAGCACCAGCCAATACTTCACTTGCAGATGCAGAAGTTTCATCTAATAACACTACCAACTTACCCTTTTCAAATATTCCCGGGCGCTTAGCATGATATTCCATTCGCGGAGCATGTTCACCTTCGGTGTATACAATCAATTTATCATCATCTAAAAACTCATCAGCAATATCTACTGCCTCCTTCATCAAACCTCCCCCATTACCCCTTATATCTATCACCAATGATTCCATTTTCTGTGCTTTCAATGTCTCCAAATTTTGCATGAACTCTTCATAAGTTCGTTCAGCAAATTTATTAATACGTATATACCCTTTACCTGGAGCTAACATATATGCTGCATCTATAGATGATACCGGAATTACCCCTCGCGTTATGGATATGGTTTGTATTGCTTTATCTCTTAATAATTTCACTTTAACAATTGAGTTGGCTTCTCCTCTGAATACTTTTCGAACATAATCGGCATCCGCATTTTTTCCTGAAACTGCAATTGAATCCGCTACAGCTAATAACTTATCGCCTATTTGCAATCCTGCCTTTTCTGATGGACCGCCCTTTATTACATTCATTACATGAACAGTGTCATTAATCAATCTAAACTCTATTCCTATTCCCTGAAAATTACCCATTAACTCATCATTTACCTCATTTAAATCTGCTGCTGGAATGAATACTGAATGAGGATCGAGGTGTTGTAATAACTCTGTTGCCACCATTGCATTAATACTGTCTTCTTGCAGCTTATCGACATACTTGCTTTTAATCAGTTCTGTTAACTCTTGTAGTGACGATTTACTCGACATGCTAAAGAATTTGGCCGCCATAGTTTTCTCTTTTAACTGAAAACCAATAACCATTCCTACAATCATCACACCCGAAAAAAGTAGAGGTAACCATACTTGTAATTTTTTTGAGCCCATATTATTTCACTTAATTGTTTGTAAAACAATGCAAATATCTATATTTATACCCGAATTAAACTTTGAATATGTCAGCTATATTAATTGCCGATAGTGGTTCTACCAAATGTGAGTGGTGTTTACTTGAAAAAGGCAAGAAAAAGAAAATCCTCACCCCTGCAATTAGCCCTTATTTTGTAACATCGGCCGAAATGATCGAATTGCTTACGAGCAAATTAATGCCCAAAATTGGCCAAATAGCTGTAAAATCAGTTTTCTTTTACGGTACTGGTTTAAGGGACCAGACCAATGCAAAAAACATGAAAGGGGTATTAAAAAAATTATTCCCGAAAGCATCGATTGAAGTAAACAATGATTTGTTAGGCATCGCACGCGCAACCTGCGGACATAAAAAGGGCATTGCTTGTATATTGGGTACAGGCTCTAACTCTTGCTACTATAATGGCAAAAAAATAGAAAAAAACAGTCCTGGTCTAGGCTATGTCTTAGGCGATGAAGGCAGTGGCGCCTATTTGGGTAAAAAAGTTATCCAATATTATCTTTATAAAACTTTTGACGAGGATTTAACAGCCCGATTCGAGAAAAGATTCAATGAAACACACGACAGCATTTTAAACAATGTATATAAAATGCCCTTACCCAATAAATATTTAGCTTCTTTTGCGCTTTTTTTAGCAGAGAACAGAGGGCATTTTATGATAGAAAACATTATTGAAGACGGACTAAACGACTTCTTTTTTACACATCTTTACAAATACAAAGAAAGTTGGTCATTACCCATACATTTCGTTGGTAGTGTTGGATTTGGTTTCAAAGATGTTTTAAAAGACCTTTGCAACAGTTATGAACTAGAGCTAGGCAAAGTTTTACAAACGCCGATGCAAGGTTTAATACAATATCATTCAAAATTATAGTGCAGTATCTTGTATGTCAGATTTCAAAAGAATTACCGAAGAACCATCCCATTATCGTCATTTAGAAAAAATGTCGATTAGTGAATTATTACAAAATATCAATAAAGAAGATAAAACAGTACCAATTGCTGTAGAAAAAGCCATGCCACAAATAGAAAAATTAGTGGCAGCTATTGCCGATAAAATGTTATCGGGTGGCAGATTGTTTTATATGGGCGCAGGAACTAGTGGCAGATTGGGCGTTGTAGACGCCAGTGAATGCCCTCCTACCTATGGTGTACCTTATGGTTTGGTAATTGCCATTATTGCTGGAGGAGATGATGCAATAACCCAAGCCGTTGAAAATGCAGAAGACAATGCCAATCAAGGTTGGGCCGATTTAGAGAAACACTTTATTAATGATAAAGATGCAGTGATCGGCTTGGCAGCAAGTGGCACTACTCCTTACGTAATTGGCGCTTTAAATGAATGTCGCAAAAGAGGTATCACCACTGGAAGCATTTGTTGTAACCCAAATGCACCCTTATCGGCTGCGGCAGACTTCCCTATTGAAGTAATTGTAGGACCAGAGTTTGTTACAGGAAGCACTAGAATGAAAAGTGGTACCGCACAAAAATTAGTGTTGAACATGATTTCTACTGCATTAATGATTCAATTGGGCAGAGTTGAAGACAACAAAATGGTAAATATGCAATTAAGCAATATTAAACTTGTAGATAGAGGCGTTAAAATGCTCATGGAACAATTGTCATTAACCAACTATGAAGTAGCCAAAGATTTATTGCTAAAATACGGTAGCGTAAAAAAAGCAGTAGATGCCTCTAATGCTTAAGTATTTTCATAAAAAAGGCATACATAAAACAAGGCTATGCATGAAATAGAACCATTCTATAATTGGCGCCATATTTACATCGCAGAGGAAGATCCGCGATCGCCTTTTTTTGGAAGAACCTATAGCGAATTTGAGTATTCACAAACTGTATATAATTACTACATCCATCCGCAATGGGATGATTTCGGCAGCAGAACACTATACCTAAAAATCATTTATGTTGATTATGAGCTAAAATTTTCTATTATTGAAATGATTGGAGAATGGAACGATGCCATCGAAAATGATATCATGGAATTAAAACGAGAAATTATTGACCAACTTTCAAAAAATGGAATTACCAAATTCATACTAATAACCGAAAATGTACTAAATTTTCATAGCAGCGATAAAGAATACTACCAGGAATGGTTTGATGAAGTATTTGAAGAAAACGGTTGGATTGTTGCCATCAATATGCCGGAAGCCACTCAACAAGATTTTAAAAAGAAGAAATTACATTACTTAATTGAATTAATAGAATTACCCAATTGGCGCATTTATAAACCTTACCATTTATTTAAAAAAATTGACGACGACCTAACTAAACGCCTCGAAGAATAGTTGATTAATTTATGCTAGGCTAAGCCATACTGGTTCTCCATTGTTTTTTATATAACTATTGGTTCGCACATTAACAATACAATCATCTACCCTAACTTTTACTAAATAGTGAGTGCCGTAAAACTGGATTTGTTCTACTAGTCCTTCTACTGAATTACTCCCTTTGTTATTTAACATAAATTGCTCTGGCCTTAATAATGCCCTTCTTCCAACCGACTCATCGCCTAATAATTTTTTAAAAGAAGGATATATAGAAGAATCAATTAAATTATAATCGCCCAACAACGCTGCAACATATTCGCTATTGGGTGAATAATACAATTGTTGTGGCTTACCTTGCTGCACCACAACACCATCTTGCATGATCATAATTTGTTCGGCCCATGAAAGTGTGTCTGCTGCATCGTGAGAAACCATTATACAAGTGATATTCATTTTATTACCAATGTCTTCTATTACAGATTTAATCGTTTGCTTATGTACTCTGTCTAAATTTGAAAATGGCTCATCTAATAGCAATAACTGAGGTGAAGTAGTTAATAAACGAGCTAAAGCAATCCGTTGTTTCTCGCCGCCCGATAGTTCATCAGTTCTTCGTTTCAACAAATGTTCAATCTGACAAATCGAATAAATATTGTTAGCTAATTCTTCTGGAAGCTTATTCACCATTTCTAGCAATTCCTCAATTCTATAGTTATTTCTTAATTCAAAATGCTGCGACAAATAAGCAATTGCCGGATGCCCTGGTAATAATTTTTCTTGAGGCCCCTTTACTTGCTCTCCTTCAAAAATAATTTGTCCACCATCGGGTTGCAATAACCCTGCAATCATTTTCAGGAGGGTACTTTTCCCAGAGCCCGTTTCACCTGCAATAGCAATACGCTGTAATTTTTCTAGTGTAAAGCTTATAGGCTTTACTATTTCGCGTCCCTGCTCTACTTTAAAAACTTGATCTACCAATAAAAATGCCATACCAAAATTGTTTGCAGTTGATTTTAATCTGCTAAAATAGCGCATACACAAATACAGCAGTTTATTAGTAGTGTTTTTCTTCTAACAGCATATGTGAATATGTTTACAAATTAATATTTTCTAGTATTTGGAAGCTACTCTTGCAACGCTTACTTTTAAGGTATGATTACGCAAGAACTCCGCACACAATATCTTTTAAGGAAAGATATTACTTTTTTAAATTTCGGTTCTTTTGGTGGTTGCCCAAAGCCTATATTTAACAAATACCAAGATTTTCAGCTTGAATTAGAGCAGGAACCCGTAGAATTTATTGTTAAGACAAGCCTGGAATATTTAAAACAATCACGCGAAGCATTAGGCAATTACCTCAATTGCTCGGCCGATGATTTGGTATTGGTAACTAATCCATCTTATGCAGTAAATATTGTTGCTAAAAATTTTCCCCTTTCACCGGGCGATGAAATACTTACTACTGATCTTGAATATGGTGCTTGCGATAGAACCTTTCAATACTATTGCAACAAAGCAGGTGCAAAATATGTTCGCCAGCCAATTACATTGCCACTTACTACCAAAGAACAATTTGTTGAGGATTTCTTCAAAGGACTTTCTCCCAAAACAAAATTAATTTTCATCAGCCACATCACCAGCTCTACTGCATTAAGATTTCCTGTTGAAGAAATCTGCAAAAAAGCAAAAGAAAAAGGCATTCCTACTTTTGTAGATGGAGCTCATGCCCCTGGTCAGTTACCCCTTAATTTAGGCACATTACAAGCCGATATTTATACTGGAGCTTGCCACAAATGGATGATGGCACCTAAAGGATGTACTTTTTTTTACGTACATCCCACATTTCAACACCTATTCGATCCATTGATCATTAGCTGGGGTTTCAATAGCACTTCACCTTCTCATTCCCTCTTTTTAGACTATCACCAAACACAGGGAACTAGAGACCTCTCGGCTTTTTGTACTATCCCGGCTGTTATAGCTTTTATGGATCAATATAATTGGCCGGCTGTTGCTAAAGAATGCCGTACATTAACACAAGAAAATGCATTACATTTTTGCAAACTGTTCAATAGTATACCCAATTCTCCCATAACAGACGACTTTATTCTTCAACTATTTAGTATACCTATTCAAACTAGTCAGCCTATTGTATTAAAGGATTTACTTTTTGAAAAATACAAAATAGAAATACCCGTTATGCCACATGAGAACAAAGTATTTCTCAGGTATTCCATACAAGCATATAATACCCAAAAAGATTTAGATATACTAACTGATGCACTTAGAGACATTATAAAAACCACCAATTTGATAGATATATAATTTCTTATTATAAAAAAATTAAACAGTTATTTTGCAATAACTATGGCAGTTTTTATTGCATCACTCAATTCTGGCAGCAACGGCAATTGTTATTATGTTGGCAATGAAACCGACGCAGTATTAATTGATGCAGGCATTTCTTGTAGAGAGATAGAAATTCGGATGAAAAAGTGCGGGTTGAATATTCAATTATTAAGAGCCATTTTTGTATCACACGAACACGGCGACCATATTAAAGGTATTTCCGTAATAGCCAATAGGTATAAAATACCCGTTTACATTACGCCTGCTACGGCAAAACATGGTCCTAAGCTAATCAAACACATCAGTAAACCTTTTTTTTCGCATCAACCTATTCAAATCTCATCTTTATCTATAATACCTTTCAGCAAGGAACATGATGCAGCCGACCCACATAGTTTTATAGTAAGCAGTAGCGGAATTAATATCGCCGTAATTACCGATATTGGTATAGTTTGTAACCATGTAATTCATTATTTCAAACAGTGTCATGCTGCATTTTTAGAGTCGAATTATGATGAAATTTTACTAGAAACAGGCAGATATTCTGCACTATTAAAAAATAGAATCAGGGGAGGGAAAGGACATATTTCTAACAAGCAAGCGCTTAAATTATTAGATGAACACAGCGCACCGCATTTAACTCATTTGTTATTGTCACATTTATCTGCCGAAAATAATTCACCAGCATTAGCCTTACAAACATTTTCCAATCATCTAAACAACATAAACATTTCTGTAGCATCAAGGTACCAAGCCAGCGAAGTATTTAAAATCGAGCCCACAGTAACATTCAATGTAAAAACTGTACCATCTAACCCTTCTTCTACTCAATTGGGGCTTTTTTAATCAGGCTTTGGTTAATATACTAAATCTTCATAAGCAGCTTGCAGTTCATTATATGCATGCTGGTCTTTAGCCAATTTAGCTGCAGCCATCCCTTTTTCGTACCATTCAATGGCCAATGTCTGCTCGCCTATTTGTTCCAACAATTTAGCCAAATGGTAATAGGATCCAATATAATCTGGAGATTCAGTAAGTATCGCTTCAAACAAAACTCTAGCCCCTGCTGCATCGCCCAATTTTATGTATTCCAATGCCAGGGCATGCCGTAAAAAATTATCGGAAGGATTTGTTTGTAAAAATTCTTTTATACGGGTAATGCGATCCATTTGTCGAAATTATGATAAAAAACCTTTTTTGGTTTTACATTATTCAAACTATATTTGCATTAGTTGCATAAACAACCAATTTAAAATACAAATTGTAAATATATGAAGATTTTAGTCTGTGTAAGCAAAACACCCGACACTACTTCAAAAATTGCCTTTACAGATGGCAATGCTAAATTTGATGAAGCAGGTGTTCAGTGGATCATTAATCCTTATGACGAGTGGTATTCATTAGTTAGAGCCATCGAATTAAAAGAAAAAGATCCGAGTGTAGAAATACATTTAATTACTGTTGGTGGTGCAGATGCAGAACCGATTATCCGTAAAGCATTGGCTTTAGGTGGTGATGCTGCATTTCGTATTAATGCAGACAGCAGCGACAGTTATTATATTGCAGCGCAGATTGCTGAAAAAGCAAAACAAGAAAGCTATGATATCATATTTACTGGTAAAGAAACCATTGATTACAATGGATCTAGCATAGGTGGTATGTTGGCAGAACTAACTAATTTGCCATTTGTATCATTAGCCACTAAATTTGAATTAACAGGCTCCACTGCTTCTATAACCCGTGAAATTGAAGGCGGTGAAGAAGTAGCCGAAGTAATATTACCTGTTGTGGTGAGTTGCCAAAAAGGGGTTGCTGAACAAAGAATTCCTAATATGCGCGGAATTATGGCTGCTAGAACGAAGCCATTAAATGTAAAAGAACCGAATAATTTAGACGCTTTAACAACTATCGTAAGTTTTGAATTACCACCAGCAAAAGCCGGTGTAAAGTTGGTTGACGCTGATAATGTAAATGAACTGGTTCGCTTATTACATGAAGAAGCCAAAGTAATTTGATAGGACTTTTCCTAGCAATAAACATCTTTTATAAACTTATAACGCTTTAAAAATGTCTGTACTAATATTCATAGACCATTCAGATGGTCACGTTAAAAAATCTTCATTTGAAGTGCTAACCTATGGTGCACAATTAGCTGCGCAATTAGGGACCCAAGCGGAAGGATTGGTGTTAGGCACTGTTAATGACGACCTCACCTCACTTGGAAAATACGGAGTTTCTACTATTCATCAAGTAGCAAATGAACAACTGAATAACATAGATACTCAAGTATTTGCTCAAGTAATAACCGATGCAGCTAATGCAAGCGGTGCGCAAGTAGTAGTTTTTTCTCACAATCAAACTGGTAAAGCAGTTGCTGCAAGAGTAGCAGCAAAATTAAAAGCAGGTATCGTTACAGGGGCTTGTGCTTTACCAGATACAAGCAACGGATTTGTTGTAAGAAAAACAGTATTTTCCGGGAAAGCTTTTGCGAATATTAGCATCAACTCTCCTATCAAAGTTATTTCGCTTAATCCAAATAGTTTTACCACTATTACCGGAGAAGGTACAGCAACTGTTACCCCTCTGAATATTACTGTTCCTGCTGCTAAAATTAAAATTATTGCAACAAACAAAGTAAGTGGAGAAGTACCACTTACAGAAGCTGATATAGTAGTTAGTGGCGGTCGCGGATTAAAAGGACCAGAAAATTGGGGAATTATCTTAGACCTCGCTAAAGAATTAGGTGCAGCAACAGCTTGTAGCCGTCCTGTAGGTGATGCACATTGGAGACCACACCATGAACATGTTGGTCAAACTGGCGTTCAGGTTGCACCAAATTTATATATAGCTGTAGGTATTTCGGGAGCAATCCAGCACTTAGCAGGTGTAAATAGAAGTAAGGTAATGGTTGTAATTAATAAAGACCCAGAAGCGCCCTTCTTCAAAGCGGCTGATTATGGTATTGTAGGTGATGCTTTTGAAGTTTTACCTAAACTTACTGCAGCTATCAAGCAAATGAAAACAAATAATTAATTGACGATGGATAATTGGTAATGGATAATTATTCATTACCAATTATCCATTACTTTTTTTACCCCAGCTACTTATATCTATCCCACCCTTCGCTTTATAGTCTGCGCGGAATGGAGTAAATACATCTAAAATGTAACAATCGGAAATAGCATATCCACTATGTGGCACATCTTGTGGTATAACAAAAACACTTCCCGATTCTAGCACATAATCCACTTCTTCAACTGTTAATTGAAATTTACCCGATATAACAGTAGTTACCTGTTCCTGAAAATGTGCATGCAAGGGTAAAATTGCGCCCATCTTCACTCTTATATAAGAATAAGTTGCAAAAGGGGTATGAATGAATTGAGCATCGAAACCTTCAACTATATTAGTTGAATCAATTTCATTTAATTGAAAAAAGGGCATTTGTCGGCTTATTTATTGATGCAATATCCTTTTTTTAATGGTTCTACCAATCAATTTGCTATTTTAACTAATTTTGTACCAATTATGAAGAAGATTGAACTCGAAATCTTAGCATTGTCTCACAGTATTACACAAGCACACTCCTATGCGGTAGTGCTTGTTGAGACGAATGGCATTAGGCGTTTACCCATTGTTATTGGTGGTTTTGAAGCACAAGCTATTGCAGTTGCATTAGAAAACATGCACCCATCTAGGCCGCTCACACATGATTTATTGAAAAATTTCATGAACGCCTTTGGTGTTGAATTACAAGAGATTATTATCAACGATATTCAGGAAGGGGTATTTTTTTCAAAACTTGTTTGTTTTTCAGAAAATGATACTATTGAAATTGATAGCAGAACTAGTGACGCCCTTGCTCTTGCTGTTCGGTTTGGTTGTCCTATTTATACTTATGAAAATATTTTAGAATCTGCTGGCCACAAAATGGAGGAAGGCAGTTCACCTGCAAAAACAAAAACTGTTGAACCACAAAAGCAAGAAAAAAATTCGGATAAAAATGACCTCAAATCTCTAAGCATAGAAGAACTGAATCAATTATTATCTGATGTATTAGAGCAAGAAGACTATATAAAAGCAATAGCAATTCGAGATGAATTAAATCAACGCAAATAATTATATTTCAACTGCTGAATTTTACTTTCGACTTTTGAATTTTGACTTTCGACTTTTGTCTTTTGACTTTTGAATTTTTAATTTTATGATGCTGTTCCCTAATGCCAAAATAAATCTCGGGTTACATATAACCGCAAAAAGAACAGACGGATTTCATGAATTGGAAACCATTTTTTATCCAATTCCGCTTAAAGATATGCTAGAGGTGATCACTTCACCCAACAAAAATCAACCGCTACAAAATCAAGTTGAAAACATCACATTTAGCACTTCTGGTTTAGAAATACCGGGAGATCCTACAAAAAATCTTTGCATCCGTGCTTATCAACTCATAAAAAATGACTTCGAGGAATTGCCCCCTGTTAAGATGCACTTGCACAAAAATATCCCAATGGGTGCTGGCATGGGTGGTGGTAGTGCAGATGGAGCATTTGCATTAAACTTACTCAACCAAAAATTTCAGTTGAATTTAACCACAACTCAACTTTTACAATATGCTGCTCAGCTAGGTAGTGATTGCCCATTTTTTATTGTCAACAAACCCTGTTTTGCGCACGGAAGAGGCGAGTTAATGGAACCTATTGCGCTCGATTTATCAAATTATCAATTTGTACTAGTGCATCCCAATATCCATGTTTCAACTAAATGGGCTTTCGAACAGTTAACGCCTTCCAAACCACCAGTTGATCTGAGGGAAATTATTCAACAACCAATAGAAACATGGAAAGACAGCCTATACAACGATTTTGAAGCTCCTATAGCCAGGCTACATCCTGAAATTCAGGTGATAAAAAATGTTTTATACCAAAATGGCGCTATTTATGCGAGTATGACAGGAAGCGGAAGTACCGTTTTTGGTATCTTTCCCCAACAACTGCGTCTACAACTCAAAGATCAAATCAAAGATTCATTTAATATTATATAAATTAATAATTTATATTTTCAATTTTAAATAATATCTAAACAATACCAGTATTTATTGAAGATTATTTAAAATTACAGCCTATCCTTTTCAATTGTTTTGAATTTGAGAGTTTTATTAGTATTTTTATCCGGATTGCTTGCCATATTTATTGATCACTTATTAATTTGGACGTATGCTGGATTCTCGATTGGATGGCGGCTTGTATAATGCCGAGTTTGAACATGATGCCTGCGGCATTGGCTTTGTAGCGAACATTAAAGGTCACAAGTCGCACCATCATATTACTGATGCACTTACAGTGCTCGAAAATATGGAACACCGCGGCGCTTGTGGTTGTGAAAACAATACTGGTGACGGTGCTGGTATTTTATTTCAAATCCCCCATGAATTCTTCTTTGACGAATGTTTGCAAATGGGAATTCACTTACCCGACTCCGGTAAGTATGGAGTGGGAATGATTTTCTTTCCCAAGTCTATCGGTCTTAGAGAAGAATGCAGAGAAATATTCAATCGCGCAGCGGAAAAACTGGGTTTAGATATTCTTGGATATAGAAAAGTTCCTGTCAACAAAACCGATATCGGTCCCTCTGCCTTATCGGTAGAACCCTGCATGGAACAAGTATTTATAGCTTGTCCGGATGCAATCAACAATACCGATGATTTCGAACGAAAATTATTTATCTTACGTAATTACGCTACACATACCATTCAAAATAGTACCCGCAAAGATGAAATAGGTTTTTATTTCTCTTCGCTGTCTGCTAGAACAATTATTTACAAAGGACAACTTACCAGCAAACAAGTGCGCAACTATTTTCCCGATCTCAACGACAAACGAGTTGTTTCGGCATTCGGATTAGTTCACTCTCGTTTTGCTACTAATACCTTCCCTTCTTGGAAATTGGCTCAACCCTTCCGCTACATGGCGCATAACGGTGAAATCAATACACTTCAAGGTAATTTAAACTGGCTGCGTTCCAGCGAAACAGGTTTTACTTCCCCATACTTTACAAAGGAAGAATTAGACATGATTCTGCCTATCGTAACTGCCGGACAATCTGATTCTGCTTGCCTCGACAATATGATTGAGCTGCTTACACTTACCGGTAGATCATTGCCTCATGTAATGATGATGCTTATTCCGGAAGCTTGGGATGGCAACAATGATATGGATCCGGTAAAAAAAGCTTTCTATGAATACCACGCCTGCCTGATGGAACCATGGGATGGTCCAGCTTCTATTTCATTTACCGACGGTAAAATGATTGGTGCCACATTAGATAGAAACGGACTACGCCCTTCACGTTTTACCGTTACACACGACGATCGAGTAATTATGGCATCGGAAACTGGAGTACTGCCCATTGATCCGGCCAACGTAAAAGAAAAAGGTAGGCTTCAGCCTGGAAAAATGTTTGTGGTGGACATGGAACAAGGCAGAATTATTAGCGACCATGAATTAAAAGAAACCATCTGCTCACAAAAACCTTATGCAGAATGGCTGAATAAATATAAAATCAAATTAGAAGAGTTGCCAGAACCAAGAGTTATGTTTACACATTTAGAACATGACCAGGTATTTAAATACCAAAAGGCTTTTGGCTATTCTACAGAAGATTTAGATACCATTATCGCTCCAATGGCAATTGATGGTAAAGAACCTATAGGATCTATGGGCAATGACACTCCATTGGCCATATTAAGTGATCAACCTCAACACTTAAGTGCATATTTCAAACAGTTGTTTGCGCAAGTTACCAACCCACCAATCGACCCCATCCGCGAAAGAATGGTAATGTCGCTGGCAACTTTTGCTGGTAGCAATGGCAACTTATTGGTTGAAGACCCAATGGCTTGCCATAGTGTAGAATTAAAACAACCGATTTTAACCAACCACGAATTAGAAAAAATAAGAAGTATTGATACAGGTGTTTTCCAAGCTAAAACATTACAAACTTACTTCAGAGCCGATGGAAAACCTGGTTCATTAAAAGCGGGTATAGACCGTTTATGTCGCTATGCTGTAGATGCTGCGCAAGATGGATTTGAAGTGCTCATTTTAACAGATAGAGCCATCGATTCTGATCATGCCCCAATCCCTTCTTTATTAGCTACTTCGGCAGTACATCATCACCTGATAAAAAAAGGTTTACGCGGACAAGTTGGTATTATCGTAGAAGCTGGTGATGCTTGGGAAGTGCACCACTTTGCTTGTTTGGTTGGTTTTGGCGCTACCGCAATCAATCCTTACTTAGCAATGTCTTCAATTAGGGACATGAAAATAACCGGTAAGCTTCAAACTGATTTAGAAGTAGACTATCTGAAGAAGAACTACATTAAAGCAGTGAATGAAGGATTATTAAAAGTGTTCTCTAAAATGGGCATTTCTACCCTTCAATCTTACCAAGGTGCTCAAATATTTGAAATAATTGGTCTCAATAAATCGGTTGTAGATACTTGCTTT
Source organism: Sphingobacteriia bacterium (assembly GCA_947452295.1). Classification (GTDB taxonomy): domain Bacteria; phylum Bacteroidota; class Bacteroidia; order Chitinophagales; family Chitinophagaceae; genus Sediminibacterium. The sequence continues at coordinate 4,004 of CANGCK010000057.1, read as the reverse complement.
ACAGGCGCTACCTCCCGAATTGAAGGGATGGGCTTAGATGAAATTGCTAGAGAAACGTTGATTAAACACTATTTTGCTTTCAGCAAAAAAGACAGAGCCATAGATCGTTTATCGGTAGGTGGTGTTTACCAATGGAAAAGAAAAGGCGAATTCCATCTATTCAATCCACAAACCATTCACTTATTACAAGACGCAACTAGAAAAAACGACTACAATACTTATAAAAAATACTCAGCACTAATCAATGATCAAAGCGAAAAAGCTTGTACGTTGAGAAGTCAGTTTGAGTTTGCTAAAAACAGACCATCTATTTCAATTGATGAAGTAGAACCGGCCGAAAATATATACAAACGCTTTGCAACAGGTGCAATGTCTTTCGGCTCTGTTTCGTGGGAAGCCCACACTACTTTGGCTATTGCGATGAATCGATTAGGAGGAAAGAGCAATACCGGAGAAGGTGGTGAAGATGAAATTCGTTATACACCTTTAGCAAATGGCGATTCAATGCGCTCTGCAATTAAACAAGTAGCTTCTGCCCGATTTGGTGTTACTTCCTTATATCTTACAGAAGCAGATGAACTTCAAATTAAAATGGCGCAGGGTGCCAAACCAGGTGAAGGCGGGCAATTACCCGGACATAAAGTAGATGAATGGATTGGTAAAACAAGACACGCCACCCCAGGAGTTGGACTAATTTCTCCACCTCCACATCACGACATATATTCTATTGAAGATTTAGCCCAGCTCATCTTCGACCTTAAAAATGCCAACCGCGCTGCCCGCATTAATGTAAAATTAGTGTCTAAAGCTGGCGTTGGTACTATTGCTGCTGGCGTTGCAAAGGCAAAAGCCGATGTTATTTTAATTGCAGGTCACGACGGTGGTACAGGCGCCTCACCCATCAGCTCTATTAAACATGCAGGTATGCCTTGGGAATTGGGCTTGGCAGAAACACACCAAACCCTGGTGAAAAATAAATTAAGAAGTCGTGTAGTAGTTCAGGCCGACGGACAAATGAAAACAGCCCGAGACATTGCTATTGCCGCATTATTAGGTGCAGAAGAATGGGGTGTTGCTACTGCTGCGTTAATTGTAGAAGGTTGCATTATGATGCGCAAATGTCATTTAAATACCTGTCCCGTTGGCGTTGCCACACAAGATGAAAATTTACGCAAACGCTTTACAGGCGATCCTGATCATGTTGTTCATTTTTTCAAATTCATCACTCAAGAATTGAGAGAAATTATGGCTGAATTAGGTTTCAAAACTGTGAATGAAATGATTGGGCAATCTGACTGCCTTCAACAAAAAGAAAATGTAACACACTGGAAATACAAAAACCTTGACTTGTCTAAATTACTTTATAAAGAACCGGCATCTACTGAAACTGGATTATATAACCTTGAAGTACAAGACCACGAAATGTCCGAAGTTTTAGATTGGAAGCTGTTAAAAGCCGCAGAAACAGCCATCAACAATCGTTCATCTATTTCAGCTTCATTCCCAATTATTAATACCGACAGAACTGCTGGAACTATTGTATCAAACGAAATCACTAAAAAGTATAAAGGAGAAGGACTACCTGAAGATAGTATTCACTTTAAATTTACAGGTACTGCAGGCCAAAGCTTTGGCGCATTCAACACCAAAGGTCTCAAACTGGAATTAGAAGGAGATGCAAATGATTATTTTGGCAAAGGATTAAGCGGAGCAAAACTCATCGTTTACCCATCGGCACAAGCTACTTTTATAGCAGAGGCCAACAGCATTATAGGCAATGTTGCATTATATGGCGCCACATCCGGAGAAGCATATATTCGTGGTAAAGCAGGCGAACGCTTTGCTGTTAGAAACTCTGGGGCAAGTGTTGTGGTAGAAGGTGTTGGCGACCATGGTTGCGAATACATGACAGGGGGTACCGCTATAATTTTAGGAGATACTGGAAGAAATTTTGCTGCAGGAATGAGCGGTGGTATTGCTTTTGTCTACGACACTAAAAAAGATTTCGCAGAAAAGTGCAATCCTGAAATGGTAGATTTAGATCCTATTAATGAAGATGATGCACAACTGTTACAAATACTGATCAACAAACATTTTGAATATACCAAAAGTACAGTTGCTCAATTCATATTGGCTGATTTCGACAACCAACGCAGCAATTTCATAAAAGTTTATCCAAGAGATTATAAAAAGGTAATGGAGAAAAAGAAAGCTGTTGCAGCAAAATAATTTCTAAATAACCAAATGGATACTTCTAATTTTTTAATGAACTAATGAAACAAGTATGGGCAAACCAACCGGATTTATAGAATTTAACAGAGAACTTCCAAATAAACGTTCACCAAAGGAACGAGTGGGTGACTACAAAGAATTTGTTGAGCGTTTAGCAGAACCAACACTCAACCAACAAGCAGCAAGATGCATGAACTGCGGTGTTCCCTTTTGTCACAGTGGATGCCCACTGGGCAACATCATCCCAGAATTTAATGATGCAGTATATCGCAAAAGCTGGGAAGAAGCGTATGAAATTTTATCTGCTACCAATAATTTTCCAGAGTTTACAGGACGAATTTGTCCCGCACCTTGCGAAAGCGCTTGTGTGCTAGGAATCAATCAACCACCTGTAACCATCGAAGAAATAGAAAAACATATTATTGAAATTGCCTTCGATAAGGGATTTGTTAAAGCAAAAAAATCTATTCTTAAAACCGGAAAAAAAATTGCAGTTGTAGGTGCTGGCCCCGCCGGATTAGCAGCTGCAGCCCAACTTAATTACGCTGGTCATACTGTTACCGTTTATGAAAGAGATGATGCCCCGGGAGGATTACTTCGTTATGGAATTCCAGATTTTAAGCTAGAAAAATGGGTGATAGACAGAAGAGTGAAACTTATGGAAGAAGAAGGCGTTATTTTTAAGTGTAATTCCAACGTAGGTGTTGATATATCTATTAATAACCTCCTCAGAGAAAATAATGCTGTGATATTAGCTGGTGGCTCTACAATACCAAGAAACTTACCAGTAGAAGGACGCGAATTGAAAGGCGTTTATTTTGCTATGGAGTTTTTAAAACAACAAAATAAAAGAGTAAGCAATAAAACATTTTCTGAAGAGCCAATAATTGCTACTGATAAACATGTAGTGGTAATTGGCGGTGGAGATACTGGTAGCGACTGTGTTGGTACATCTAACAGACAAGGTGCTAAAAGTGTTACCCAGTTCGAGTTAATGCCCAAGCCACCGGAAACAAGAACAACTAATATGCCTTGGCCGCAATATCCTATGTTGCTTAAAACAACCTCTTCCCATGAAGAAGGCGCAAACAGACAATGGGCTGTTGCCACGAAAAAATTTATAGGAAATGAAAAAGGAGAACTGGTAAAATTATTGATCGTTGACCTAGAATGGAAGACTGGTTCCGATGGCAAAGCAGCAGGTTTTGAAGAAATAAAAGGATCTGAAAGAGAAATTCCTTGCGACTTGGCATTTTTAGCAATGGGCTTCTTACATCCTCAACATGAAGGATTGATTAATCAGATGGAAGTAGAATTAGATGAAAGAGGCAATGTAAGAGCTACAGAAAAAGCCTTTCAAACAAATATTCAAAAGGTATTTACTGCAGGAGATATGCGCCGCGGTCAGTCGCTGGTTGTTTGGGCAATTAGTGAAGGCAGAGAGTGTGCCCGGAAAGTAGATGAATACTTAATGGGTAACTCGATACTAGAATCAAAAGACCAAAGCTATTTAATGAGTGTTTAACAACAATTATTGAATTCCTGAAGCCCTTCTTTACAAAAGAAGGGCTTTTTTTATTTTTGTCCGCATTTTAATCCAATGCCAGCTAAATTGACTAATCTCCATTTTTTTATAAATATCAATGGTTTTTAAAAATGTGGTTTTTGTAGGTTTCGTACCCAAAATTCAATGTAATTTGGCATATGAGGTCTGAATATCAGTCAACTAAGCCTTAAAAATTAAACTAATTATTTAAAAATATACATATTAC
>CANGCK010000056.1 GCA_947452295.1 Sphingobacteriia bacterium | reverse complement strand
TCTAAAGGATAATATAAAATGGGTTTGTCGGTTCTCCAGCAGTGAGGATAGCTGTGTTCGTATTTTTCAACTTTAAAGGCCCTGTTTTCTTTTTTTAGCTTAACGCAAATGTCTACGTTTACATCCTGGTAATTGGGGTCGTCTTTGTAATTTTTCACAAATCTGTTACTAAACTCACCTAATCCTTCTAAAAACTTACCTTCTCTATCAACCATCGTAAGAATACCAATATTGAATTTCTTACCAACTTTATAGTCATCGGCACCAAAAGCTGGAGCGGTATGGACAATACCTGTACCATCTTCCGTAGTTACAAAATCGCCAGTGATTACGCGGAAAGGTTTGGCATCGGGAGTTATCTCAAGAATAGTGCTGAGTGAGTTGGCATCGTAAGGCAATAGTTGATCGTATTCTACTCCTTCAATATCAGTTCCTTTAAAGGTGGCTAGCATGCGCCAGGGGAAGATTTTAGATTTTTCGTTAAAATCAGTTAATGCAATGTTCTCGCCCTCCGGTTTAAAATGCTTATTCAATAAGGCCTTTGCCAATATAACATTAACGGGAAGGTAGGTATATGGGTTAACTGTTTCAACTAAAACATATTCAATATTAGGCCCAACAGTTAAGCCGAGGTTAGAGGGCAAGGTCCAGGGGGTAGTAGTCCATGCCATTAAAAATGCTTCTTCCTTATTGGGGCTCTGTTGTAAGGCATCGAATAAAAATTGGCTTTTAACATTTTGCTTTACTTTAAACATAGCCACTGCAGAAGTGTCTTTCACATCTTTATAAGTACCGGGTTGGTTTAATTCGTGCGAACTTAATCCAGTTCCCGCAGCCGGCGAATAAGGTTGGATGCTTACGCTTTCGTAAAGGAATCCTTTTTTGTACAATTCGCTTAGAATCCACCAAAGGGTTTCAATGTAATTATTTTCGAAAGTTACATAAGGTTTTTCGAGATCAACCCAATAGCCCATTTTACGGGTAATGGTATCCCATTCTTTTTTATAGCGCAATACCGCTTCGCGGCATTTTTTATTGTAGTCTTCGATACTTATTTTCTTGCCAATATCTTCCTTGGTGATTCCCAATTCTTTTTCAACACCTAATTCAATAGGCAAACCGTGGGTATCCCAACCGCCCTTTCGTTTTACCTGAAAGCCCTGCATGGTTTTGTATCGACAAACCATATCTTTAAGTGTACGAGAAATTACATGGTGAATCCCGGGCATACCGTTGGCACTAGGGGGGCCTTCATAAAACACAAACGGTTTACTGCCTTCCCTCAGGGAAATACTTTTTTCGAAAGCCTGCTCGGCAGCCCACTTAGATAAAATTTCTTGTTCAATACCCGGGAGATTAAGTCCCGAAAATTCGGCATATTTCACGCTCATATCATTCCATTGGAAAAGCCAATGCAGTCAAAGGTTAAAAAATAGTGGTAAAGGTACGAATGAATTGGAAAAGCAGGCTTAATTTTGGGTATGAAGATTGTATTCTTTTCGGCACAGCCATACGACAAGACCTTTTTTACCAAGTATAACACCCAAGGATTTGAGTTATCATTTATTGAAACGGCATTAAATGAGCAAACAGTGGCATTGGCAGAAGGTGCTGAAGCGGTTTGTGTGTTTGTAAATGACCGGGTAAATGCTGATATTATAAGCAAATTGGCGGCATTTAAAGTGCAAATTATTGCATTACGATGTGCCGGTTTTAATAATGTGGACCTGGAAGCAGCTAAAAATCATGGTTTAAGGGTTTGCAGGGTGCCAGCCTACTCACCTGAAGCGGTTGCAGAACATGCGGTAGCCATGATTTTGACATTAAACCGTAAAACACATAAGGCCTACAATAGGGTTAGGGAGCAGAATTTTTCATTACAAGGATTATTGGGTTATAATTTACATGGAAAAACCATTGGTATTGTAGGAACAGGAAATATAGGCAAGGCATTTGCAAGCATCATGTTGGGATTTGGCTGTAAGGTTGTAGCCTTTGATCTGATAGCCAATAAAGGTTTAGAAGAAATGGGGGTTGTTTATCTTCCTTTAATGGAGGTATTGAAGGCTGACATCGTTTCATTGCATTGCCCGTTGAATGAGCAAACCTTTCATATTATAAATGTGCAAACGCTTGGTATGATGCAAGATGGAGCGGTACTCATTAATACAAGCAGAGGCGGTTTGGTAGATACGCAGGCAGTAATCAATGCTTTGAAAACGGGTAAAATAAGTGCATTGGGAATTGATGTGTACGAACAAGAAGAGAAATTATTCTTTAAAGATCATTCGTCTGATATTATAGAAGACGATACTATTCAGCGATTGATGAGCTTTCCGAATGTATTGATTACAGCGCACCAAGCATTTTTTACCGATGAAGCGTTGATGCAAATTGCGACCACTACAATGAAAAGTATTGATAATTTACTAAATAGAAAAGAAGTTGATCTGAAGGGGGCTGTTTTAGGGTAAAGCGTTTTTTATTTTATTTAACACCGTTTTCTTTTCAGTAAATAATACAATTATTTTTGCACTGTATTTCGAATCCAATAAATGGGTACCAACCAAGAGAAGACTCCACGGTGGTAAAATAATACCATCCAGTTCGGTCAAAAAAAACGTTACAATCGACAACTCCTTATTATATCGAAATACAATTTATTTTTTAACCTAAAAATATTTTGTATAAAAACATCCATTCAACTTGAACTAAAAAATCATCTATCTATTCAGCTAGATGTGTAAATGCTGAAAACCGCAGCAACGAATCTTATATTTCATGAAATTTAAATAGACGCAGAACCAACTTTATTAAGTATTGAGCATAATCTGCTTAATACCTATTTTGATTTAAGCAACATTCGTTCATTTGTTCTTTTGTATTTCAATGATGAGAACAAATTCACAGGTGCGTCGTATAGCCAATATGAGCGTGTGGGTGATTTTTCAGTTATAACACAATCAAAAAAAATATTGTTACTACAATATCCGATTTCTTTTGAACCGAGCGATGTTGTATGATTATTAATACAAAACTTTGATAGTGAAGAAAAGGAAGAAAAGCAAATTACACCAGTTAACATATCGATTGATGGTTATGGAAAATTTCCGTACATCATATTAAGCTTATTTCCTGCTAAGTATATGCAATTACCTATCAATCTGAATAAAAATAATGAAGTAAAAAATTACCCGAGTGTACATGTAAACAACATACCGGAAGAGGAAATTGAAAAGTATGAAAAAGACAAGTCGAGTGCCCTGAACGATACTTTAATTAGTGTTTGTAAAAAAAGAAAATTGAAACAAAAACGAAAGAGTCTGCTTGATTATGCCTTGTAGAGCGCCCTACAATAGCCAACTTTTTTGAAGGAGAAGAGAAAAATCAGCGTTCATCAATACCAAGTGGAGGTACACTTGTTATACAAAGCAATAAATAATAGCTATGAATGCACCGCATTTTATTTGATAAAGGGTGAGAATATAACTATAAATAATTAAAACTAATAAACTGGTCAGACCATGGTCTGACCAGTTTATTAGTTTTTTCACAATTTTAACAATAAAGTTATTATTATTGCACTCCATCAATTCAAAAAAAGGATTGTTTAGTAAAAAGCCTACCTAAAATATTAATCCGATGTATCATGAAATCCACTTACGTGGATTTTTTTATTGGATATACCCATAGGAATATGATTTTATAAAGTGAAGCAACATGATTAAAATAATACACTATAGATAAGGTTTGTATATACTGAACAAAGCATGATCAATCGATACTCAACTAAATATTTTTTTAACCTTTAAAAAACACTCTTCATGTACAAAAATTTTACAAAAACTGCTGATGGCGGCTTTGCTTTAAAGAAACAAGGGATGGCTTCTACTATTATTATTGGAACAATTTTATTAGGTTTTTCTATTTTGTGTTTGCTAACTTATTTAGGTAATCCTACAAATAATATGCTTTTGTATACATTACTTATGTTATCGTTCAGTGCCTTAATTTTTTGGCGTAGTACCAAACAATTTATCATATTACCGCAACAACAAATATTTAAATATTCAAAAGGAGTAGGTGTTGGTTTTACAGAATATCGATTCGATGAATTAAATGGACAAACACAAGAGAACATTAAAAACATGTATGGCATTACAACGGGTAATAGTTTTAAGGTTGGTTTTGATAAAAACGGATCATACAAGGAGATTCTATTAGGCCAAAATATATCTGCAAAAAAAATGCGCAGTATAGGTGAAGAAATCAATGCGATAATGCTTGAAAAGGGATAAATCAACTATTCAGTAAAAATGATAAACTATTATAACTTTCAAAAAAACAACCAGTTCATAAGTTATGAGCCTTATCTATACGATAAAACAAATAATTATATACATATTCTACTGGGAATTACTATGATAATTGTTGGTATTTCATTATCTTATTTTAATGTATGGAATGAAGGAAAACCTTTAGGACTATTGTTCGGGGGAATAATGACTGTTATTGGTTTAAACAAATTATTATTTGAAAGTAGAACTATTATTGAATTAAATAAGTTTGATGATGCGTTGTATAAAATAAATCCTTTCAGGAAAAAGAAAATAACGGCATTAAGTAATATTTACAATATAATTACAGTTGGTGAAAATGGGAGTTACACATTCCATTTTACTAAAAAAGATAATGCAAGTGCTAAAAGCATTGTAATTAGCACTTTTATTGATAAGAGCAGTTTTTTAAAACCTGAAATCGTGTATTTAGAGAATGAAATAATTCCAACAATTATTGATTTTTTACAAATTAATTCAAACGCATCAGTCTGATACTAGCAACCTTTAATTAAATAAAAGCTTGTTCTATTTTTCATTACCCAATTTCGCGAAAATTTACAAACAATGATTAGCGCTACTTCATTAGCTGTAGCACTAATCATTGTTTAATTTGATTAGAACATTACTGATGAGTTTAATACCTGAATAGCGGTAAATTTTCTTTAATAAAAAAGAGAGGTAGTAATTGTTTAAATTGGCTGAATTAAGTCCCAAAGATTGCCGTAAACATCTTTAAAAACAGCTACTTTGCCATAAGGTTCTATAACAGGGGGTCTGATGAATTCTACATTATTATTGGTATATTTAGCAAAGTCCCTGTCAAAATCATCTGTATATAAAAACAGGAATACCCTATTACCAGTTTGATTTCCTATACGGCTTTTTTGTTCATCATTTGCGGCTTTAGCCAATAATAAAGAACATCCATTATTACTACCAGCAGGCTTTACCAATACCCACCTTTTTTGTGGTGTTAATTGTGTGTCTTCCAATAACTGAAAGCCTAAGATTTGCGTATAAAAATGAATTGCTTCGTCGTAGTCATTTACCACAATGCTTATATGGGCCAGGTTTTGTTGCACAAATTTATTTTTAAAAGATAATATATTTTTTACGTGTGAGGTACGGGCAGCCCATTTCTATTTCAATAAATCGCAAGGTTTTAATCCTGTATGTTTTTTAAATGCAGCGGAAAAATGAGATATAGATGAATAGCCTAACAAAGCTGATACGTCGGTAACGCTAAGGCTTTTTTCGTAGAGTAAATATTTAGCGTGCTCCATTCTTTGTTGTTGGTAAAAATCGAAAATTGTAGTACCAAATACTTCTTTAAATCCTTTCTTTAAATAGCATTCGTTCATGGCTACTTTACGGCTCAATTCCTTGATGGTAATAGGGTCTCCAATGTGTTGCAATAATATTTCCCGGGCTTGGTAAATTCGGTCTCTCCCACTTTCATCAGCCAAAAATTTACAGGTAAATCCGTTTTCTTTTTCATCTACCAGACAATCGATACTGTACAATAAAAGTTCATGCACTTTGGCATTAACAAAAATATTTTCGAGTGAGCCAGAATAGCTGTGGTTTAAGAGTGCATCTAATGCATTTCTTTTTTTGTTGCAAAGCGGGAATATTTTGGTAAAAGCATTGGGGTGTTTAAACGCCAGTACTTCATCCTTTCTATTACTCACTTTAATATTATGCACAAATTGGTGTAAAAATGTAGCTGTGAAATGAAAGGTGAATACATCAATAGTTTGGTGTTTCCCACTACAATTTAATGTAGGCAATTGACCGCAATCTCCACAAAGTCTTTCGGCACAATATTTATTTCCAGTAATACAATACCTCAGTTCTAAATAATTTTCTTTAGGGCGGTTTTCATTGTAATGGTATACCAACATGCCAGTATCTTCAGCCACCCAGGAATGGTGAGCATAATAACGTCGAATATTGTATTGAATAGACCCCGGAATATGTTGTTCTTTTTGGTATAGAACATCCATATTGGCATCGATTCCATTGCGTTGTGCCGACTTTAAAATATCTAGTGCCTGACTCATTGAAAGGCAAAATTAATGTATAAACATCTATTATTCAAAATAAGGCCTTGTATGAACTGTTAAAATGGGGAAAACTAGGTTGTTTATAATACTAAAATGGCAGTTATTTTCAGTAAATTTGCCAGCTTGCATATTATTAATACAGCAATACAGAAAAGCCTTTATGAGTGAAGAATTAGATCAACAACACGAAGCAGAAAACAAAAATTACGGAGCCGACAGTATACAGGTATTAGAGGGGCTAGAAGCGGTAAGAAAGAGGCCGGCAATGTACATTGGGGATGTTGGTGTTAAAGGTTTGCACCATTTGGTGTACGAGGTGGTAGATAACTCGATAGATGAAGCCCTTGCTGGATGGTGTAAAAACATAGGCGTTACCATCCATGAAGACAATTCAATTAGTGTACAAGACGATGGCCGGGGTATACCTACGGCAATGCATACCAAGGAAAAAAAGAGTGCATTGGAAGTGGTAATGACGGTACTTCATGCCGGGGGTAAATTTGATAAAAACACGTACAAAGTTTCAGGTGGATTGCATGGTGTAGGGGTAAGTTGCGTAAATGCCTTAAGTACCAAATTGCATGTAACGGTACAAAGAGAAGGGAAAATATTTGAGCAAGAATATGGTATTGGCATTCCCAAATATGCTGTTCGCGAGATAGGCACTAGTGAAATTACTGGCACTAGGGTTCATTTTTGGCCAGATACCAGTATTTTTCAGGAATCGGTTTATAGAAAAGATATTTTAGAAGGTCGTTTAAGAGAATTGTCGTTCTTAAACAGAAAAATCAGCATTACTCTTACTGATTTAAGGGAATTAGATGAGCAAGGAAACCCTTACAGTAAGAATTTTTACAGTGAAGGTGGGATAGTAGAATTTGTGCAGATGCTCGACCAAAATGGCAACAGGGTACCTATTATATCGGCTCCATTGTATGTAGAGGGTTTGGATGAAGCGACCAATGTAGCTGTTGAAGTAGCATTAACCTATAACGACGATTACAAAGAGCATATTTTTTCTTACGTAAACAACATTAATACCATTGAAGGGGGCACACATGTAACGGGATTCCGGCAAGCGCTTACCCGCGTATTTAAGAGTTATGGCGATAAAGAAGGATTGTTTGAAAGGGCAAAAGTTACAGTAGAGGGTGATGATTTTAGGGAAGGATTAAGTGCCATCATATCTGTTAAAGTTCCCGAGCCTCAATTTGAAGGGCAAACCAAAACTAAGTTGGGTAATAGCGAGGTTAGTGGTGTAGTTCAAACTACTGTAGCACGAGTATTAGAAGCCTATTTAGAAGAGAATCCGAGAGAATCTAAACAAGTTATTTCTAAAATTATACTTGCTGCACAAGCGCGTGTTGCTGCTAAAAAAGCGCGCGATATGGTACAGCGGAAAACGGTATTAAGTGGCGGTGGCTTACCGGGTAAGCTGGCAGATTGCAGTGAGCGTGATCCAAAAAAATGTGAGTTGTACCTGGTGGAAGGAGACTCGGCAGGTGGAACGGCAAAACAGGGCCGCGACAGAAGCTATCAGGCTATTTTACCTCTAAGAGGTAAGATATTGAATGTAGAGAAAGCGATGGAGCATAAAATTTATGAGAATGAGGAGATTCGTAACATGTACACCGCATTAGGTGTTACGATTGGCACGCCTGAAGATCCTAAAGCCTTAAATACGACGAAGCTTCGTTACCATAAGTTAATTATTATGACCGATGCCGATGTGGATGGTTCGCATATTGCTACTTTAATTCTTACATTTATTTTCCGATATATGAAAGAATTGGTAGAGCAGGGCGGGGTATACATTGCACAACCGCCACTTTACCTTGTAAAAAGAGGGAAAGAGCAAGAATATGCTTATAGTGAAGAGCAACGCAAAGGCCTGATTGAAAAATTAGGTGCAGGTGGAAAAGAAGATAGTGTTACTATACAGCGTTATAAGGGTTTGGGAGAGATGAATGCAGAGCAACTATGGGAAACTACTATGGATCCGGCACGCAGAACGCTGAAGCGAGTTACTATTGAAAGTGCTGCTGAAGCGGACAGGATTTTTAGTATGTTGATGGGCGATGAAGTAGCTCCGCGAAGAGAGTTCATCGAAAGCCATGCTAAATACGCTAAAATTGATGTTTAAAGAAAGGTATGCCACGGAGCTGGAGTAGGCAACTCCGTTCGTAATACCTAGGATTTTATCAACTTAAGGTTTTCTATTCATTAACTATAAATTTGAAAAAATGGACACTTCGAAAATGATTAAAGCATACTGCCTTAAAACAAAGGAAAAAAATGTTCCTATGCAAGATGCGGTAATTACCAAAACAGCAAAAGGTGGTTTTATGGCAGGTGGCCATGATGGAAAAGGTAATAAAATGGCTGCTATTATGAGCGAAGCCAAAGCTATGCAAGCTATTGCCGACGGTGTGGCTAAAAAAGGATTCTAAGTAATACTTAAAATACTTGAAATAGCCGATAAGTGTATTACTTATCGGTTTTTTTTATGCCATACTTACAACAACCCCTTTATGCATTAATTGAAGGAATCGCAACATTTCAGACATGCTTTTAATGCTATCTACCACCAATAAAAACATTTTACCGGTTTGCTTTAACCTTGCCTTATTGGTTCCTGTTTGTAGATAATCTAATACCCTTTTGAATAGTTCGGACTCGAAATAAGGCGAATCGGGCCTATTAATAAAGTAACAACGAAGAGTATTGTCTTTAAGGGTCATTTTTTCAAAACCTATATCAACAGCCAACCATCTACACCTTACTGTTGTAAATAAGTCTTCTACTTCAGACGGGATAGGCCCAAAACGATCTAACATTTCGGTATGAAAAGCAACCAGTGCAATTTCTTCTTCACAGCTATCGAGGCGGGTATATAACGAAAGGCGCTCGGCAATACTTTCTACATAGCTATCAGGAATTAATATTTCTAAATCCGAATCAATGGTGCAATCGCTCACAAAATCGTCTTGTTTACTAATTTCCTCTTTAAACAATTCTTTGAAAGCAGATCTTTTTAACTCTCGAATCGATTCTTCCAAAATTTTCTGGTACATTTCGAAACCAATTTCGGCCATAAACCCGCTTTGTTCCCCTCCTAGCATATTACCTGCGCCACGAATGTCTAAATCGCGCATGGCAATTTGAAAACCACTCCCTAAATCGCTGAATTGTTCGAGTGTTTGTAAGCGTTTTCTTGAATCGGGCGGCAAAGTACTCATAGGCGCCAATAAATAGCAGAAGGCCTTTTTATTGCTTCGTCCTACCCTACCCCTTAATTGGTGCAAATCACTCAACCCAAAATGATGGGCATTATTAATAATGATGGTATTCACATTTGGAATATCTACTCCGCTTTCTACAATATTGGTGCAAATAAGGACGTCGTATTTTTTGTCGATGAAGTCTAAAATTCTTTCTTCCAACTCATCACCCTCTAACTGACCATGGGCAAAACCAACACTCAAGTCGGGGCAAAGGCCTTGGATCATAGCACTCATTTCTGCAAGTCCTTGTACCCTATTGTGAATAAAGAAAACCTGACCGCCCCGTTCTGTTTCAAAGTAAATGGCCTCTCTAATAAAATCGTCGTTAAATACATGTACTTCTGTTTGAATTGGTTGACGATTGGGAGGTGGTGTATTGATAATACTTAAATCGCGGGCGCCCATTAAACTAAACTGCAAGGTGCGTGGAATAGGCGTGGCAGTTAGTGTTAAGCAATCTACGTTTGTTTTTAATGTCTTTAATTTTTCTTTATGTCCTACGCCAAATTTCTGTTCTTCATCAATTATCATAATACCCAGGTCTTTGAATTTAGCATCTTTACCTAATAAGCCATGGGTACCAATAATGATGTCGATTTTACCTTCAGCCAGTTGTTGGAAAGTTTCTTTTTTTTCTTTGGCTGATTTAAATCGATTGATAAAATCTACAGTAACAGGAAAATCTTTTAATCGGTCTTTAAACGTTTTATAATGTTGAAAAGCAAGAATTGTAGTTGGCACCAATACAGCGGCTTGCTTACCGTCTACTACTGATTTAAAAGCTGCGCGAATGGCAATTTCTGTTTTACCAAATCCTACATCACCGCATACAAGGCGATCCATGGGCGATTCACTTTCCATATCCTTCTTCACATCGGCAGTAGCTTTGCTTTGATCGGGCGTATCTTCATAAATAAAAGAAGCTTCTAATTCGGTTTGCATATAATTATCGGGCGTATGCGCAAAACCATGTTGCGCTTTACGTTGTGCATAGAGTTTTATTAAATCGAAAGCAATTTCTTTTACTTTGGCTTTGGTTTTTTCCTTGAGTTTACTCCAGACGTCGCTGCCCAGTTTGTTGATTTTGGGCACAGTGCCATCTTTGCCTGTATATTTAGAAATTTTATGGAGCGAGTTAATATTTACATATAAAATGTCGGTGTCTTTATAAATAATGCGAACTGCTTCTTGAATGCGGCCATTCACTTCTAATTTTTGAAGTCCACTGTATGTACCAACGCCATGGTCTATATGAGTAACATAATCACCGGGTTGGAGGTCGCGTAGGGTTTTAAGTGTTAGTGCTTTATTTTTATTATAGGCTTGTTTAACTTTGTATTTATGGTAACGCTGAAATATTTGGTGATCGGTATAGCAAATTATTTTAAGGTTGTGGTCGATAAATCCTTCATGGATACTGGTGCCGATGGGTGTAAATTGTATTTCGGTATTTAAATCGGTAAAAATACTGTTCAGTCGTTCCAATTGTTTCACCTGCTCGGCAAACAAATAAATTGCATAGCCATCGGCTTCATGAGATTTTAGGTCTTTAATCAACAAGTTGAATTGGCGATTAAAAGAGGGTTGGGATTTAATGTTAAACTCAATTTCAACATTTGAAAAATAGGGTTTATATCCAAACTCAACAGCCGTTCGATTTTGCATTAAGGCTTTTATTGCAGGGGCTTTTATAAAATCAGTCCATTGTACCTCTTTCAACACATGCAAATCATCATCTTCATCATTATTTTGCTGAATTTGTCCGTTTTTCAATAAACTTAAAAATCCAACAAGGTCTTCTTCCTGCACATTTATTTTTTCTTCAATAACGTCCCAATCTTTTATCCAAAAAATGGTATTTTCCGGCAAAAATTCTAATAACGAAATTTTGTTATCGCTGCCTTCACCAAATGTTTGAGGTAGTTGATCTACATTGGGAATGATATTAACTTGCAGTAGTTTTCTTTCACTCAACTGAGTTTCCGGATCGAAGATGCGAATACTATCTACCTCATTTCCAAACAATTCTACCCTATAAGGTTTTTCATTTCCAAAAGAATAAATATCAAGAATTCCGCCACGTAGGGCAAATTGTCCGGGTTCATATACGAAATCCGTTCTTTCGAAACCATACATTACAAATAGGTCCATTAAGCTTTCTGGATTAATGGTATCATTGGTTTTAATGCTAATGATATTGCTACTAATAGTTTCTGGCTGAATTACTTTTTCGAAGATGGCTTCGGGATAAGTGATGATTATTTTTTTATTCCCTCCTCTTGCTAATTTGGTTAATGCTTCTGTTCGAAGCATTAAGTGGGAGCTGTTGAGTAGTTTAAAGTTTTTTCGATTTTTGAAGGAAGAGGGGAAATAAAATAAGTCTAATGCGCTTGTAAGATTTTCGATGGTATTATGAAAATAGGCGGCTTCTTCGGCATCATTTAAAACAACTAAATGGTTGAGCTTTTGTACATCTGGATGAGAAAAAATAGCAGCAATTAAAAACTCGGGGCTGCTACCCAATGTATTTTTTAAATAAATATGCTGGGTATCGGCATAAGTAAGCCTGTTCACCAGCTGAGCTACCAGGGAAGATTGTTGGTATTTTTCCAATAAAGTCTGCAAGTTCATATACACTGACCTCCTTTTAAATAAAAGGAGTGCAAAGATATGGTAAGGCTAATAAGCAGCGGCATTATTCACTATAATCTTCTGCACTGTTAGCTTATCTTTTTCTACCCGAACTAATGCAATATTATTTTGAGTGTCTAATAGATTGGCAAAATAGTAGTTACCTACTTTTACAAAAACCGAGTAGGTACCTACAGGCAGGGATTGGGTAAAGGCGCCGGTACTATCTGTTTTAACTGAAGTGATGAGTTGAGTATTAATGCTAGAATAAAGTGCGGATTGGTTTAGCGCTGTTACCTGGGCAATATTGGTAGGTTCATAAAAAAATACTGTAGTAGGAAATGCTTTAGGTTGAGGAGGAGTTCGACCTACTTTGGGCATTTGATTGCCTACTAACTGCGCAACAGTTCCTGTAACACCTTGTAAAACAGGTTGGGAAGGATTTTTTTCGTCAACTACTATGCCGGGCATAATGTTTTTATGGGCGTTAGCTGGGCTTTTACAAGCCGAATTAATTAAAATCAAAATAAAAAAAGAAAAAAGAATGAGCCGCATACCACAATTTAAAGTAAGAAAGTATCTAATTTAGTGCAGATTTACCGAAGTACCTAACAGAATACTGAAAACAAAAAATTTTATGATTAAATATGCATTTGCATCTTTACTAACTATCCTTTGGTTTACACAGGGATTGTTTGCTCAAACCGCTACTAATGAAAGAACATTGAGGTTGAGTTCAATAAATATCCGTAATGAACGGCAGTTGAATTATGTTAGGGCACTATCATTGGCAAAGGAAAAAAAATGGAGTACAGAGATCAAATTGTTAAATGGGGGGACTGCCAAATTATCGGGTGTGGATGCTTTTGGATTGCCGATATACATAAAGTCTACCAACAATACCATAGCGGCAGCAACAACAAAAGCTAGTCAACTTTGGCCAGGGGGTACTAGTGGTTTAAATTTATCGGGTAGTACTGCTGCTATGAAAAACAAGTTGGCTGTTTGGGAATATGGGGGGATACCTTTGGCATCGCATGTAGAATTTGGTGGGAGGATTTTACAGAAAGACAACACTTCAGTAGCCAGCTCGGAGCATGCCACGCACGTATCGGGGGTATTAATTGCATCTGGAGTAAACCCCATTGCGAAAGGAATGGCATATGGCATTCAAACTTTATTTTCGTATGATGAGACGAATGACTTAGCGGAAATGACTTCAGAAGCTGCAAATGGCTTATTACTTTCGAACCATTCATACGGTATTGTTGCAGGATGGGAATACAATACAGATAAAAGCAGGTGGGAATATAATGGCCGACCAAATGAAAATGAAGACTTTAGATATGGGTATTACAGTGATGATGCTTCGCTATTAGACTCAATATTGTACAATGCACCCAACTATCTCATGGTAAGTGCTGCAGGGAATGATAGAAGTTCAAATGGGCCAGCTGTAGGAGAGCCATATTACAGACCCAATGCTTCGGGCACAATGATTTCTGCAGGCAACCGACCATCTAGCATAAGCAGCAATAATTCTTACGACATCATAGCCGGTTATGGTATTGCCAAAAATAATATTACCATAGGTGCTGTAAATGGAATACCTAGTGGTTATAGCAAACCTGAGGATGTAGTAATGAGTAGCTTTAGTGCTTGGGGACCAACAGATGATGGTAGAATTAAGCCTGATTTTGTTGCAGATGGAGTTAGTGTAACATCCCCCATTAGCACCAATAACACAGCATATGGTACATTTAGTGGTACTTCAATGGCAACACCAAATGCAACAGGATCATTATTGCTTTTACAAGAATATTACACCAAATTAAAACCCAGCAGTTTCCTGCGTGCAGCAACGCTAAAAGCTTTGGCAATACATTGTACAGATGAAGCGGGTACTACAGAAGGACCTGATTATAAATTTGGATGGGGATTACTAAACGTAGAGAAGGCAGCAAAAGTATTGGGTAATGCGATATCTAGTAACAATGCTTCAACTAGTTCAGACTTGGTATTGGAAAAAACATTGCTCAATGGACAATCATTTACACAAACTTTTATAGCCAGTGGAAAAGTTCCACTAAGAGCTACTATAGCATGGACAGACCCTACTGCCGCAGTAAATAACAATGATGCTACCACCCTCAATGATCGAACCAAGAAATTGGTAAACGATTTAGACATTCAAATTACTCGTACAGGAAAAATTCATTTACCTTGGACATTAGATGTGAACAATCCTGCCTATGCAGCAGTTAGAGCAAATAATAATACCGACAATGTAGAACGTATAGATGTAGATAGTACTATTCCTGGAGAAACATATACCATAACTATAAGTCACAAAAACACTTTGGTGAGAGGGTCACAAGCCTATTCGTTGATTGTGAGTGGTGTTGGAGGTGCGGCCTATTGCGGATCTAAATCATTAGCAGGCGGCGCTAAAATAGATAGTATTAGCATTTCTAATTTACGCATCAAAAATGCTGCGGGTTGTATGAACTATACGAATAACAGCAGTGTAATTGGAAATATCCAAGCAAAACAAAGTATTCCGTTTAATATACTATTAAGTACATGCGACGCATCTGCCAATAGCAGGGTTGTAAAAATATTTATAGATTACAACAATGATGGAGATTTTGCCGATGCCAATGAAATAGCTGCTTCAAGCGCTCCATTAACAAGTGCTACCACTAATTTTTCGGGTAATATTATTACCCCAGACACATTAACAGTGGGTACTTTAACCTTAATGCGAGTTGTAGTTCAAGAAGCGTCAACAGCTAGTAGTGTGCAAGCATGTGGCGATTATTCTAGAGGAGAAACATACGATATCAGGTTACGAGTAGTTAATCCATCGAACGATTTAGCTTTATCGAACATAATTACACCAGAATCTGGTGGTTGCAGTAATGCTGCGCAATATGCAACCGTAGAGATTAGCAACAATGGAACAGTTGCACAAAGTAATATTCCGATTGCTGTTGTTGTGAAAAATGGCAGTACAACAGTTGCAAGTTTATCTGCAACTTATGTAGGTACAATTAATTCATTATCTAGCGTAAGGTATACTATACAAACGCCATTTGAAACTGTTGCTGGAACAACTTATACAATAACAGCATCGCTTAATTTGGCATCAGATCAAAATTTAGCCAATAACCAATTTACCACTTCAATTCCGATAAAAGCAAAGCCTAGTGCACCCGAGGGACAAGGTGTAATATGTGGCAATAATGCAATAATGAATATTACCAATCCTACTGCCGATAACTATTATTGGTATTATACACATGGCAGTGATAGGCCATTTGCAAGAGGATCGAGTACACAAACAGCTACTATCACTTCAGATAGAACATATTATGTTTCGAAAGAAGCAAGAACTACGGTGGGTGCTGTTTCTAAGTTAGATTTTCCGAACGGAAGTTATGGTAGCTTGTTTTCTGGGAATTTCATGAAATACAATGCTGTATTGCCAATAAGTATTGAAAGTATTCGATTGTATACTGGACGTGCTGGTCAAGTAAAAATTACAGTTGCCGATAATTTTACTGCTTCAGGTACATCGGGCGGATATTCGTATCACCCAATTAGTTCAATTACTATTGATGTAATTGCTAGCAAACCAAGTGCACTTGCTGAAACGGTTAACGACCCAACTGATTCTGGCGCTGTTTATCCAATAAACTTAGCGGTACCTGCTGGTAATGGTATTTTAATATTAGAGTGTTTAAATGGGGCGACGATATTTAGAAACAATAGTATTACCGGAAATACATACCCTACAAGTGTTTCTAATGTATTTACATTTACTGGCAACAGCGCTTCACTGGCTTCGGGTGTAGATGCCAATAATTATTATTACTTTTTTTATGATACTAAAGTGTCTACAGGCTGTGAAAGTGAACGTACGGGAATTATCCTATCACCAAATGTAGAAGCAACTATTTCGCAAGTAGGCGACTCTATTGTTAGTAGTATAAAAACGGGCGTTTTTCAATGGGTATATAATGATACCGCTGTTGTAGCCGGAGCTAGTAGCTCTTCTATCAAACCCACCAGAACAGGAAATTATAAATACATTGTTGCTACAAGTTTAGGATGCTCGAAAACATCGGCTAATATCAATTACATAGTAACTGCAGTGGTGCCTGTTTCTCCAGAAGAAATAAAATTAACTGTGTCTCCTAATCCAAATAAAGGACTTTTTCAACTTGGTTTTGAGGTGAAAACTAGAAGCGACCTATCGGTAGAAATTTTACATGCAAGTGGTCAGAGAGCTTATATGGAAAGCCGGATGGGCTTTATTGGAAAATACAATAAGCAATTAAACCTGCAACAATTTGGCAGCGGGTTTTACCTGGTAAAAATTCAGCATGATAAAAAAACATATTTACAAAAAATATTAATTGAAAGATAAAAACAAGTACAGCTTTAGTTTTAAACCGGCCGAAGTTGCATTCTATTTATAATTTATTAAATTGCAGGAAAAAAGATGGCATTAGAATGGCAAAAAGCAGTTGTAACTAGAATTGAGGATGAAACCGCTAATACAAAGCGTTTTTGGATTCAAGTACCCGACGTACAAAGGTTTGATTTTGAACCCGGACAATTTGTTACGCTAGACTTACCTATACATGAACAAAAAAACAAGCGTTGGAGAAGCTATTCTATAGCATCTTCGCCAGATGGCACTAATACTTTTGAATTAATAATTGTATTGAATGAAAAAGGATTGGGCACTCCACATTTATTTAATGATGTAGTAGTTGGCAGTGAAATGGTGTTACGTGGGCCACAGGGTAAATTTACTATGCCCGAACAATTAGATAAAGATTTATACCTTATTTGTACTGGAACTGGCATCGCTCCTTTTAGGGCTATGGCGCATTATATTAACCAATTTAAAGTGCCTCATCAGCAGGTACATCTTATTTTTGGTTGTAGAAAATTTGGAGATGCATTGTATGAAAAAGAGTTGAAAGACCTTGAAAAGGAATTAAACGGCTTTCATTTTCATCCGTGCTTTTCCAGAGAAACAAAAGTTGCTGAAGGACAATATGCAGGCTATGTTCATGAAGTATATGAAAAATTAATACAAGATAGTAGACAAGAAGACGGCTCAATACCCCCTGCTTATTTTTATTTATGCGGATGGAAAGCGATGGTAGATAGTGCTAAAGAAAAAATACAAGCTTTAGGATACGACAAGAAAGCCATTCACTTAGAGTTGTATGGTTAGTAGCTAGCTGTCAACAAAAATATCTTACCTAATAAGTAACCACTGTTACAATTTCAGGGAGAAAAATATAAAACTAAAAATATTGAATTAATAAAGACGCCCTCTATAAAACGCTTTAAAGCAAGTTATAGAGGGCGTATGTTTTTGAGGTAAAAGGCAAATATTTAACGACGATCAATATGTTTAATTAATTGCATTTAATACCAATTGTTTTACTTCACTTAAAGCTATTCTTTCTTGCTTCATTGAATCTCTGTAACGGATGGTTACCATATTGTCTTCTTTTGTTTGATGGTCGATGGTGATACAGAATGGAGTACCAATTGCATCTTGACGGCGATAGCGTTTACCAATTGCATCTTTTTCTTCATAAAAACATTTAAAAGAAGATTTGCAAGCATCCATCAGTTCTCTGGCAATTTCTGGCAGCCCGTCTTTTTTAACCAACGGCAAAATAGCCAACTTATATGGCGCTATTTTAGCAGGGATATGCAAAACAACCCTACTATCGGTGGTGCCATCTTCTTTTTGAATGGTTTCTTCTTCATAAGAATTGCTGAGGATTAGCAAGAACATCCTATCTAACCCAATAGATGTTTCTACTACGTAAGGAATATAATTACCAAAGGCTTTCCCGGTAGTTTCGTCTATATCATTGTCGAAGTATTGTTGTTTCTTTTTACTGAATTCCTGATGACTTTTTAAATCAAAATCGGTTCTGCTGTGAATGCCTTCCACTTCTTTAAACCCGAATGGAAATTCAAATTCTATATCCAAGGCGGCATCCGCATAATGCGCTAATTTAACATGGTTGTGATAACGGTATTTATTAGCAGGCAAACCAAGGCTTAAATGCCATTTTAGTCTTTCTTCTTTCCAGAAATTGTACCATTCCATTTGAGTGCCGGGACGAACAAAGAATTGCATTTCCATTTGTTCGAATTCGCGCATGCGGAAAATAAATTGACGGGCTACGATTTCATTTCTAAATGCTTTTCCGGTTTGTGCAATTCCAAAAGGAATTTTCATTCTTGCTGTTTTTTGCACATTGAGGAAATTCACAAAAATGCCTTGTGCAGTTTCTGGGCGTAAGTAAATAGTATCGGCATCTTCGGCTACAGAACCCAATTGTGTAGAAAACAT
>CANGCK010000055.1 GCA_947452295.1 Sphingobacteriia bacterium | reverse complement strand
TGCATAGCCATCGCATTAATAACGGTTGCCAACATACCCATATAATCTCCATGAGCACGTTCAATACCACTATCCGCCTCATTCATACCGCGGTAAATATTTCCACCACCAATAACTATAGCTACCTGAACTCCCAAATCGGTTACTAATTTAATATCATGTGCATATTGCTCAATAATTTTGGGATTAAACGGATCACCGTTTCTTTGATCACCCAACAGCGCTTCACCAGATAATTTGAGTAGTATACGTTTAAATTTAGGCAGCATAATTATAGTTTATTTGTGAAGAGTTCTGCAAATATATCAATTCGGTAAAAGCTTACCTAAGTAATTTAAAGGAATGAAGGAAAAAGATGATGAAAGGATTGCCACTACAAATAAAAAGCGCCCCGAAGTAAATCTGGGCGCCTTTAAATATTAAATCAATGTATGATTTGTATTATCCTAAAGCTACTCTTTTAAATTCGGTAACTACTACATCACCGGCAGATTTTAAGTAAGCTTCTACAGTAATGCCGCCATCTTTTACAAAAGCCTGTGCAAGTAAAGTATTCTCTTTAAAGAATGCATTGAGCTTACCTTCAGCAATTTTAGCAATCATTTCATCTGGCTTACCGGCCATTTTAGGATCTTCTTTCATGGTTTCTACGACAATAGCTCTCTCTCTTTCAACGGTTTCAGCGGGAATGCTATTTGCATCAACTGCTAATGGATTCATTGCAGCAATTTGCATGGCTACATCTTTACCTGCTTCAGCAGCTTCTTTATTTAAGCCAACTAAAACACCCATTCTGTTAGCACCATGAATGTATGATGCTACATAAGGAGCTTCAATTCTTTCAAATTTAGCTACACCAATTTTTTCGCCAATAGCGGCTAATTTATCATTTATTAAATCGGCTACTTTAGCGCCATTAATAGTTACTTCGTTTAATTCTTCAGCACTTTTTACATTGTTTGCAACAGCTGCATCAGCAATTGAAGTAGCAAATGCTACGAAATCGGCATTTTTAGAAACGAAATCTGTTTCACAGCTTATACAAACTACAAATCCAACTTTGTGGTCAGCAGATGTTTTAGCGATGATCACCCCTTCTTTTGCTTCTCTGTCGCTACGCTTTGCAGCTACTTTCTGACCTTGTTTACGCAACCAGTCGATTGCTGCTTCAAAATCTCCGTCGGTTTCAGTCAATGCTTTTCTACAGTCCAACATACCGGCACCTGTTGCCTGACGTAATTTATTGATATCTGCTGCGGTAATTGCAGTTGCCATATACTATAATATTGATTGATGATTAAATGAACGATACAGAACCGAATAGATTCTGTATCGTTGATATGTTTGTTAAAAAATTAATGTGGGATGAATTATCTACCACCACCGCCACCACCTGGACGACGATTTCCACCAGCACCACCGCCACCTGCAGGGCGACGCTTAGCAGGACCACCAGCACCAGGGCCACCTGTTGGAGCACCAGCACCACGACCTCTACCACCACGGCCAGCTTCAGCTTGCGCTTCAGCTTCTAAACGACGAGCGCGTGCTTCATTTTCATTGTTGTTGTCATCAGACTCGTCTTCATCTTTAGATGCCTGACGCTCAGCCAATCCTTCAGCAATGGCTGCAACAATATAATTGGTAATTATTGCAATAGATTTAGTTGCATCGTCATTTGCAGGTATTGCAAAATCAACTTTATTAGGATCACAGTTGGTATCTACCATACCAAAAGTAGTAATACCTAAACGCTTTGCTTCAGATAAAGCAATATGCTCACAACCAATATCAACTAAAAATAAAGCAGCCGGTAAACGACCTAACTGAGCAATACCGCCCAATACTTTTTCCATTTTGTCTTTATCGCGACTTAATGTTAAACGCTCTTTTTTGGTAAGGCTTTCTGCACTACCATCGTTCAACATTTTTTCGATGCTCTGCATTTTCTTCACACTCTTACGAACTGTGTTGAAGTTGGTAAGCATACCACCTAACCAACGTTCAGTTGCATAAGGCATGTTAACACGCTTAGCGCACTCGGTTACGATTTCTTTTGCTTGTTTCTTTGTAGCAACAAACATAATTTTCTTACCGCTCTTAGCAATTTGCTTAATAGCAGCTGCAGATTCTTGTAGGTAATCTACAGTTTTGTTAAGGTCGATAATGTGAATACCTTTTTTTTCAGCAAAGATGTAAGGCAACATCTTAGGATTCCACTTCTTTTTAAGGTGACCAAAGTGAACGCCGGCCTCCAGTAGTTGCTGTTGTAGTGAAGTGTTATTTTCCATTGTGATAAATTATATAATTTTTTTAAATTTATTTTCTCCAGATGATCTTCAGTACAACGATTAACGCTTGCTGAACTGGTAGCTTCTACGTGCTTTTTTGTGACCAAATTTCTTACGTTCAACACTACGAGGATCACGCTTTAATTGACCGGCTGCTTTTAATACAGGACGGAATTCAGCATTTACTTCTAATAATGCACGAGCAATTCCTAATTTAGCAGCTTCAGCCTGACCTTTTAAACCACCACCGGCAGCATTGATAACAATATCAAACTTGCCAACAACATCAGCAGTTTTTAAAGGAGCTTCTACTTGGTTTTGTAAATAAACCAATGGGAAATATGCTTTGTAATCTTTGTCGTTAACAGTAATTTTACCATCGCCCTTGCTGATGAAAACACGGGTAACAGCTTCTTTACGGCGTCCAACTGCGTTCTTTTGTTTTTCCATTTTTTTATGCTTAACGTCTCGTTGTATAACGAAACAATGGTTTAGAATTTAAGTTCTTTAGGTTGTTGTGCAGTATGTGGATGATTAACCCCTGCATACACAAATAATTTTTTAATCATTTTGCGTCCTAAACGATTTTTTGGCAACATACCTTTAACCGCTCTTTCCATAACTACTTCCGGACGACGCTTTAACAAATCACCTGCTACTTCTTCTTTCTTACCGCCTGGGTAACCAGAATAATTTAGGTAAATTTTGTCTGCTAACTTATTGCCGGTAAAAGCAACTTTGTCTGCATTAATTACAATTACATAATCTCCGCAATCTACGTGTGGAGTGTAATACGCTTTGTTCTTACCGCGAATAACAGCGGCAATCTTCGAGGCAATACGTCCCACGGTTTGATTAGTACCATCAACCACATACCAGTTGTGTTGAACGGTAGCCGCATTCGCATGCTTGGTGGTGAAATGAAGTTTACTCATGATTCTTTCGTTTAAATGAAACCGGCGCTATCCCACCGGCCAGAATGTTCCCATTTTTTGGGAGGGCGAAGGTCAGACTCTACAACGAATATTCCAAAGATTTTAAGGAGTATTTTTTATCAATACTTTATAACTAATTGATTTTCAATATTATTTTTGAACAATTTTTAAAATAATGGTGATTTTTGACAAAATAATTGGCAATTTTTATCCCAATTTTTTTCGAAGGGATTAAAAGTTGGTAAATTACCAACCTTTTTTTACCTTTGAAAATCAGGTAGTTGCCGTATAGGTTGAGTTGAGTGAACTGTTTTTCTTTGAAGAAAGATATGAAAATACTCAACTATTTAAAGCTTGAAAAATTTGCAGTCAATCACGCACATACCAGAAAAAGTTTAGCCACGTGGAGGAGAATTGTTCAGGAAGCAAAATGGTCAAATAAACAAGCGGTTTTAAATAGTTTTCCTACAGCTAAAATGATTGCAAATAATAGAGCAAGGTTTGAAATTAAACACAATCATTATAGACTGATTGCAGAAATTCATTATCAAGATGAGTTGATAGATATTCGATTTATTGGTTCACATGATGATTATGACAAAATTGATGCAAAAACAATATAAATATTTGAGTTATGAAAAAGAATTGGTACCATTTAGAAAATGAAAAAGAATACGAGGAAGCTACTAAAAGATTTGAAGAAATAAAACACGCTGTAAGAGGATCAGAGCATCATAAGGAAAAGATGCTTCTTGCTTATCTTTTAGATGATTATGGTAATAGAAATTGTAGCTTACCCGAACTAGACCCCATTGAATTTATTAAAATTCGCATGGAAGATTTTGGGTATAAAGCAGCAGATTTAGCCAGAGAATATGGCGATAAAGGAACAATTAGCAAGGTTTTGAGCTATAAACAACCTTTATCACTTACAATGATCAGAAAATTTAGTAAGTTGTTGAACATTCCAGCAGAGGCACTTATTAAAGAATATAAACTCCAATAACTTGAGCCAACAAAAATTTTCGGCTGATCGTATTTTCAATGGCAAACAATTTCTTGCAAATGAATCTGTAATTATTACCAATAACACCGGAACTATTATAGATATTGTTCCTAAAAAAGAAGCCGGTAGCAATGTGCAACACTTTAAAGGCATACTGGCACCTGGTTTTATTAATGCGCATTGCCATTTAGAGTTAAGTCACATGAAGGGTATAATTCCTGAACATACCGGTTTGCCCGATTTTATTTTGTCGATTGTAAATCAACGACATTTTCCGGAAGAAAAAATACTGGCCGAAATTGCCAATGCAGAAGCAGCAATGATTGCCAATGGCATTGTTGCAGTGGGTGACATTTCGAACAATGCGCTTACCTTAAAACAAAAGAAAAAAGGAAAATTAGCTTATTACAACTTTATTGAAGTGAGTGGTTGGAAACCAGAAATTGCAGAACCCAGGTATTTGAATGCTTTAGAAGTGATGATGCAGTTTAAAGAACAAATTCCTGCTGCTAATTTTTCACTTTCTCCGCACGCTCCTTATTCAGTATCTTCCTTGTTATGGGAAAAAATTGTTCCCCATTTTGCCGGCAATACCGTTACTATTCATAATCAGGAAACCATTGCGGAGAACCAATTATTTAATGATGGTAGCGGTGATTTTATTGGCATGTACCAAGCCATGAACATCGATCAAACGCATTTTACCCCCACCGGTAAAAGTAGTTTGGCTTCTTATATTCATCAACTAAACATGGCAAAAAACATATTATTGGTTCACAATACACGCTCTACAGAAACCGATATTGTATTGGCTCATGAGCATAGTAAAACAGCCAATAATAAAGTGTATTGGTGTCTTTGTGTAAATGCCAATTTATACATTGAAAACAGTTTGCCCGACGTTGATTTATTGCGTAAACATAAAAGTAATATTGTTGTAGGAACAGATAGCCTGTCGAGCAATCATAGCCTCAGTATATTAGATGAATTAAAAACCATTCATAAAAGGTTTCCGGATATTCCTTTAGCAGAAACCTTACAATGGGCTACTTTAAATGGTGCCCGAGCATTGCAACTAAATCACCAATTTGGCAGTTTAGAAATTGCCAAAAAACCGGGGATTATTGTGTTAGAAAATGCTGGTGAAGTAATTAGTGAAAATACCACTGTTAAACGGGTGTTGTAGAGAAAACATTTTTATTATCTAATTGTTTTTTGGATTTGCTTTGGTTGTGTCTTTAGGAACAAAGTTTCCATTTGAGTCAATTATATTCAATCGCAAATAAGCGGCCCGTTTGTAGCAACCCGAATAATAGCATCTCAAATAAGCTCCGTAGGAGCGACCTGTATAATACACCATTAAAATTATAGACAATTATGTATTCATATTTTAATTGCCTTGATTAATTGACATTTTCAAAATTCCTAACATCATTGAGTAAATAATCGTGCTAAGAACAGGCCAATAAGCATCAAAATAAGATAATGCTAAAAAAGGGCAGGGTATTTTGATGCATATTTATGATTCATGCAACAAAAGCATAGTGTTTTTGAAAGAGGCATATTTAGAAACAACAACTTAGCGTCTCTACCGCAATATCTCCTGCAAAATCGCGTAACTCTTCATCTTTCCAAATCCACTAATGTGTAACGATAAATACAATTGGTATGATTCTAATAATTGACGGCGCATTACCTGATTCAATTGAATGTTTTCTAATGCTTTGTAATCCATCATCTGCAGAATTTGAGAGGTAATCATCGCATGATTTCCTTCTATATAATATGGATGCGTAGGCTCATCTTGCACAAACATACCTTCCTGCAAATCTAATACCGGTGTTTGCGCACTATAAGTTCCTTGCAACATAAAACCCAGCTGACCGGCTAAATGTAAGGTAAAATACAAGGGTAAGTTTCCGGTTAAAGTTCCGCTACTTTTATCGAGTTGCATTAAAGTTTCTTCTATCAAATAATACAAATCCGGATTGGCCTCCGGCTCTTCTAAACTTAATTGCATTAACTCTATTATATAAGCCGCTACTGTGTTTTTAACTACATCAAACAACACCTGCTCATACAAATAACTCCAGCGGTATTCCTTTATAAACTGCATTTGTTTTAGTTCATTATGATATACCTCTAATTCTAAAATAGCCGATGGCTGAAAATAAGATGCTTTACCCGAGGAGGTTTTAGTGCTTTGCCTTACCCCTTTTACAATATACTGCTGTATGCCAAATAGCTCGGTATAGATAGAAGTTATAATACTTGTATCTCCATACTTGAGCGTACGCAATACCACTCCCTTTGTACTATGCACCATATTGTATATATGGCGCAAAATACATCAGAAAGCTTTTATGCATGAATAAATAATCGGTTAACTCCGCACCTGAGCTGGTATCAGTTGAATAATGCCCAATTTGTTCATTACCCGCATAATCAAAAAGGTTAAGTCAAACTCAAACCATTTTTTAGCAAAATTGGCATCGTCTTTTGCATGGTGGTGATTATTTTGAAACAACTCGCCCATTAGTACGATTCCAAATGGTGAAGAATTTTTGGAATGATCGCCATTATTAAAATTACTGTATCCGTATTTATGTCCACACCAGTTTACCACAGCACCCTGAATGGGTCCCATTAAAAAATGGACAATCAACAATAGATACCACCAATAATTTGGCGCAAAATAGACATAGAAAGCTACATAACCTGCCATAAATACGGCTCTGGTTGCCCAATGGTGACCAAATTTATCTAGCCTATCCCATACTGGTAAGTATTCTTGGGTAAACTCCGCTTCCGGTAAATTTTTACCTGTAACAAATCCTCTGAAAATAAGCACTGTATTGAGCATCATTTTATATACATCTGTAAAAAAATGAGGAGAATGCGGATCTTTTTCGGTATCGCTGTATGCATGATGCATACGGTGCATTACGCCATATGCTCGTGGAACCAAATAAGAAGAACCTTGCGTAACCCAAGTACTTAAGTAAAAAAAACGCTCCCAGTTTTTACTAACCTCATACATTTTATGAGAAGCATAACGGTGCAGAAAAAAGGAATGAAAAAACAACGATAGGAACCAATGGGCTCCAAAAAAAAGTAGTATGGCAATCATAGGAGGGTATTATGAAATGGTAATATAGTAACTTATTACCATTTCATAATCAATTTTGCCAATTTCAATTCGTTAAATCTAAATAACCCCTGTAAATTGTTTCAGAAAACGAACATCGTTTTGTGAGTACAATCTCAAATCATTTACCTGGTATTTTAACTGCGTAATACGTTCTACACCCATTCCAAATGCAAATCCGGTGTATTTATTTGGATCAATTCCAAAATTTTCTAACACTTTTGGATGAACCATTCCGCTTCCCAAGATTTCTACCCAGCCAGTATGTTTACAGATATTGCACCCTTTTCCGGCACATATCTGGCAGCTGATGTCCATTTCGGCACTTGGCTCTGTAAAGGGAAAATAACTTGGTCTAAACCTCACTTTCACCTCTTTTCCAAACATCTCCTGCACAAAGAAGTAAAGCGTTTGCTTTAAGTCGGCAAAACTTACATTTTCATCTATATATAACCCTTCTACCTGATGAAAAAAGCAATGAGCTCTTGCGCTGATCGTTTCATTTCTGTATACTCTACCCGGACAAATTACGCGTATAGGGGGTTTTTGGGTTTCCATTACCCTAGCTTGAACACTGCTGGTATGCGTTCGTAATAACCAGGTTGGGCCATTTCCATCTTCGGGCTTTTTTATATAAAATGTATCCTGCATATCGCGGGCAGGGTGGTTTTCGGGTAAATTCATGGCGCCGAAGTTGTGCCAATCGTCTTCTACCTCTGGTCCTTCTGCAACTGCAAAACCTAATCTTTTAAAGATTGCCACCATTTCATTTCTAACTAGCGTAAGTGGATGGCGACTTCCCACTGCTACTGGATCACCCGGTAAGGATAAATCTATAGCTGGTCCTTTTCCTGCGTTAGTATCGGTATGAGCAGCTTGTAAGTTCAGTAATTTTTCTTCTGCTACCGTCTTAAAAGCATTCAATATTTGCCCAAATGACTTCTTCTGTTCATTCGGAACATTCTTCATTTCACCCATAATAGCTTTCACCAAACCCTTGGTGCCCAACCATTTGATGCGAAAATTTTCTACGTCATCTGCACTGCTGGCAGTGAATGAAGCAATTTCTTGCTTGTAATCCTCTATCTGTTGCAACAACTTTTCCATACTGCGAAGATAAAAAGTAGAATCCACTACCTAAAAAATGATTTATAGCCCCTTTCTTTACGTATATTTGAGCTTTCAATTAAACTTTACATGGAGTATAATACCAACAGGAATCATCTGGGGATGAAGGAATATGGGCGTCACGTTCAAAAAATGGTTGAATTTCTATTAACTATAGAGGAAAAAGAAAAACGCCAGCAACAAGCACAGGCAGTTATAGAATTGATGGGATTTTTAAATCCGCACCTCAAAAACGTAGAGGATTTCAGGCATAAATTATGGGATCACTTATTTTTTATCAGCAATTTTACTTTAGATGTTGATAGTCCTTACCCAATCCCACAAAAAGAAACCTATAAATTAAAGCCCGATCCATTGCCTTATCCAAAACGCCATCCAAAATATGCGCATTTGGGTAAAAATCTAGAAGTGGTTATCGACAAGGCTTTAAAAGAAGAAGACCCTGAGAAAAAAGCAGGCTTTGCCAATGCCATAGCTTATTATATGAAGCTTTCTTATAGTAATTGGCATAAAGAATTGGTACATGACGATGCCATCCGTTCAGAACTAAACAGCATCACCGGTGGTCAGTTAGAGTTTAGCAATACACCTTACATTAAACACCGCAATCAAATTGAACGAGATGATTATCCTTCTCGTGGTGGAAGATGGCAACAAAATTTTGGACCAAGAGGCAGTAATCGACAAGGTACGCAAGCAGGACAAAGGGGCGATAACCGCAACCCTGGTAACGGTAATAATGGCAATAGAAACCAAAATAGAAACCAGGGTGGGCAGCAACGCAATAACGATCAACGCAATAGCGGTAATAACCGCATGGGCGGAGGCTTTAAAAAACGTTATTAATACTTTTATGGATGGAGTTTATTTTGAAGACTACTCCATCCTCCTCCATTATATACTTCGTTGAATCCGTTAGCAGAAAGCCAACTTTTTGCAGAACCACTGCGCATTCCTGAAGCACAACAAGTAATTATCGGTTTGTCTTTTTTTAACTTAGCAGCCAATTGAGGCAGCCTATCTAACGGATAATTTAATGAACCATTAATATGTCCGCCGCGATACTCTCCTTCTGTACGCACATCTACTATTTGCGCACCTTTTTTAACCAACTCGGCAAAATCAACTGCCGGTCCTCCTCCAAATAAATTAGCAAAAAAACGCATAGTATATTTTTTTTCAAAAATCTAAAAACAACTGATTATATACAGTAACATTTGTTACAATGAAGTTACCTGCTACAAATCTAGTTTTTTCATCCTGGCAATAACAGCGCCGGGGGTCCGCTCAAAATGCTTGGCAATATCATTTAAACTAACCCCATTTTCACAAAATATTCGTAATTTTTTATCTTGTGAAGATGTCCAAGGTGTATTAGATTCTTTCGGTATGGTTTTAGACTCATCAAACCATCCGGCTTTTTCATGTTGAATTCTTGCTTTATAGGCTTTTGGTTTATTGGCAATTTCTTTCGCAATTTTTTTATCCTCTTTGCTTTGCACTTTTACCACTTCTATATTTACAGATGGGGGGAAATTATTTGGCAAAAGCGTTTCAGGTATCACTAATTTATTTTTAGTCCGTGTTACTGCAACATACAATAAATTAATTTCTTCGTTAAGTTTAGTAATATCAGATTGTATGCCTTCCGATTTGTCTTCCCTTAGTTTATTTTCTAATCTTTTTTCATTAATAAAATCATTCACTAATTCTACCTGGTCGTATTCCATCCCTTTGCAACGATGTACGGTAGAAAATATATATTCAGCCTTTTCTTTTTCATCATTGGCTACATGTTTTTCCTTTATCTTTTTAATGATATCGTATATGTCATTTCCGTATTCTTTTACAATTTCAACCATCATACCCAACTGCACATCTTCTGTTTTATCAATATAATCTTCTAATTCATC
Source organism: Sphingobacteriia bacterium (assembly GCA_947452295.1). Taxonomy (GTDB): domain Bacteria; phylum Bacteroidota; class Bacteroidia; order Chitinophagales; family Chitinophagaceae; genus Sediminibacterium. The sequence continues at coordinate 8,309 of CANGCK010000055.1, read as the reverse complement.
AATGTCTTTCATGGCTTTTATAAGATCATCCTTTACCATGTCTTTCTTATTGTTTTGTAGATTGAGAACATCATATAACGATGCGCCCTCATCGGCATAGGTATATGAATTAAAATTGCCTTCGAAATAAATATGTTTTAATTTTTTATTTTGTGTTACTATTTCAATGGCTTTCAACAACAATCCTAAATTTGTTCGGGCAATAACAGCTTTTGAGTGTAGTTTTTTTGAATTGCCTTTTCCTACAATGTTAATCGAAGTCTCTTTATTAATAATTTTTTTTAGTTGAAGTATTTCCATAGCTAAATTAGCAATGTCTTTACTAAATCTAAAACTCGCAGTGAGATGATACGTTGTATAATCAATTTGTTCTAAGGAGTTGATTGCGTAGCGCCAACCATATATTTGCTGATGCGCATCTCCAACAATTACTTTAGTGGCATTTTGTTGCAAAAACACTTGCAACATAGCCATAGAAGCATCTTGACCTTCATCAAATAGAATATAATCGTAACCCAAATCGGGTTGTAATAGTTGAAATTTTTTCAAATAAAAATCATGGGTAATGTCAATTTCACCTTTATCCATTTTAGCCAATAATATACGTGCTTGCTGAACAATATAGTGTATAAAATTGGCTACAAATTTTTTTGCCTGCGGATCGGCAATGGTATCTAAATAATTTAATTCTTGTACTTTTTGTTTGTTGCTATTACAGAAATAGGCAATTAATTTGTTGATGTGATTGGCCAGTATAAATTCTGCATGTTTATCTCCATTGGCTTCTAATCCCAAAATAGTTACTATTTCATTGGTTTTATACCCTTGGGATCGAACAGTATAGTTGTAATTGAATACTACTTGTTTATATGCCAGCGAATGAGCTGTTTCTACTTTTACATTGTGAAGCCCATGTGCAGCCATTTTTTTAGTGGCCTCAATTCTTACCGATTTATTGAATGCCAAATATAGTATTTTACTGTTCGCTGGTCTGGCTTTAGCATATTCAATAACGGTAGTAGTTTTACCGGAGCCTGCTACTGCATTGATTTTTATGTTTCCTGAAGAATGAATAATGGCTTCCTGCTCCGGCGTTAGTTTCATTACTCAAAGATTGAATAAAATGATGAAATGGAATAAAATATTATTGCGCATTTTTTTATTGTTTTTATTGATGATTGTATTTCGACAAAAATTTACCACAATCATATTGTTCCATAATCTTTGTCATGGTTTGTACTTTACAAATGCTTGTACATTTGTTGCATGCTGATTGATAAATCAGTCGTTCAGGAAAGGGGTCAAAGATATCGGTTTAAACGACCGTAAATTGAAATCTCATATTGTAATGTAAACGTTACTAAATTGAACAAGGCTATTGGAACAGTCAGGCAGACTGCCACAGAATATCGGGTAAAGTATCCGAAAACACTGTGGCAGTTGTTTTTTTATTAATTAACAAATATTTTTTATTATTTAGTTAATTTAAAAATATTAATCATTCTTTTATTTGATTTTTACTTTTTTTCTTGATAAAAAAAGTAACAAAAAAATCAAGATTAGCCCGATCGCTCCGCGCGTCTAATCTTCCCACGCGCCCTTCTAAAATAAGTAGTGTAATACTGAATGAATTTGTATTACAAGCTGTTAAACTTAGACTTATTTGCATAATTAGTTGTTGCTTTTGATTGTAACGAAGTGCACTAGACGTCCCGGTTATGGTGGCGCATCGGCAGCATTAACCAAAAACCAAACGGAATGGATGCAGATTTCAACCCAAAGGTATATAGGGATGTATTTAAATAATAGCGTTGAATGAATACTTATGGTCGGGTTGAAAACAAAGACTGGAGTGCAGGATTTTGGTGGTGGCGGTTACAACAGTATGCAATAGCGCGAAAAACATGCTAACCGCCAAATGCCTTCGATGCGACTTGACTTTTTTGTTACTTTTTGTGTCAAGTGGCACATCCCGAATGTACTCGGGGACAAAAAGTAAAGCTTCTTTGTAAGTTAGAATGAAATGATTATTTATTCTATAGATAAATGAAGTGTTTAGTAATTGACAAAAATCAGATTTTATGAAATGCAATTTTTGTACCTTTCGTGAGTGCAAAAATTGAATTATTCTATTTACCCTATTGGCGATAGTGCTTTAACCATTGAATTTGGCAACACCATACGTGAGCAAACGAATGAAGGCGTAATGCAACTTTTTCATCAACTTAAAAAAAATCAAGTTGCTTATATAATCGATATTATTCCGGCATACAGCAGCATCAGCGTTATATATAATACTGTTGCCATTAAAAAATCGAACCCGAACATCCTTGCTTTTGATTGGATGAAACAACAAATAGTTAAGGAAATGGAGTTGTCGCATGTTAATGAACTGAATAGGCGTCAAATAACTATTCCTGTTTGTTATGATATTACCCTTGGGCCTGATTTAAATGAAGTAGCTGATTATGCTTCATTATCGATAGAGGAAGTCATCGCCTTGCATAAGGCTAAACTTTACAAAGTGTATATGATTGGCTTTTTACCGGGGTTCCCTTACATGGCTACAGTTGATGAAAAAATTCAATTACCACGAAAATCGCAACCACGAACGAAAGTGCCTGCCGGCAGTGTTGGAATTGCAGGTGCACAAACAGGCATTTATCCTTCGGCATCTCCGGGCGGATGGCAGCTAATTGGACAAACGCCCGTTAAACTATTTGATGTTACCCAAGAAAACCCTTGCTTACTACAACCGGGTGATAAAGTGTCGTTTTACGCTATTTCGATTGATGAATTTTATCATTTAAAAATCGAGCAGTCTTCATGAGTATTACGATTGTTAAACCCGGATTATTAACAACCATACAAGACAATGGCAGATGGGGGTTTCAGCATTTAGGCATTAATCCTGGTGGTGCAATGGATCTGCGGGCGTTACAAATTGCCAATACCTTACTGTTGAATGATCTATCCGAAGCGGTCATTGAATTTTATTTTCCTGCTCCTATTATTCGTTTTAACCAGGCTGCTTTTATTGCCCTCAGTGGGGCCGATTTTAATGCATCTATCAATGGTATAAGCATACCCATCAATCAACCCATTTATGTGCCTGAAAACAGCACTATTCAATTCAATAATAAAATAAATGGCAAAGTGGGCTATTTAGCAGTTCAAGGTGGGTTTGCTTTAACTGAATGGATGAATAGTTTTAGTACAAACTTAAAAGTTGGTGCCGGCGGTTTTGAAGGCCGTGCATTAACAATTAATGATGAAATTTTTTTTACTGTACCATTTCGTAAAAGCAAAAAAAGTACTACTTGCACCATACTTCCCTGGAAAGCCGACACTAAAGCATTTTATACAACTGAAGCCTTACAATTTATTCCAGGAAATGAATTCAATTTATTAACAGAGGTATCCAAACAATTGCTTTTGCAGGAAAGCTTCACTATTTTACCTAAAAGCGATCGGATGGGATATTGTTTAAATGGCCCTTCACTTAGCCGCATTCATTCCAAAGAAATGATCTCTTCGGCTGTTACCAGAGGTACTATTCAATTGCTACCTAATGGACAGTGTATTATCCTTATGGCAGATCATCAAACAACTGGCGGGTATCCAAGAATAGGGCATATTATTAGCGCACATTTGCCTAGTATAGCCCAAAAAGAAGTCGGTACAGAAGTTCAATTTAAACTTACCGACTTGCCAACTGCCGAAAATTTTTCATTGTTGCAAGCCCAACATTTGCATCAACTTAAAAATGCTTGTAACTTACAACTCGATGCATACCATAGACATTAATTGCGATTTAGGGGAGGGGTTTCTGTTTGATAATCAGCTGATGCCATTGATTAGCAGTGCCAATATTGCCTGTGGCTTTCATGCAGGCGATACCAATACCATCAAAAAAACCATTGACCTCTGTTTGATTGAAGAAGTAGCTATTGGTGCGCATCCCAGCTTTAAGGATAGTATTAATTTTGGCCGAACAAATATGCACTTAGAAGACAATGAACTGTATGATTTAGTGGCCGAACAAATCGAATTACTGCAACGTTTTTGCAGAGCCGAAGGTACTTTGTTACATCATGTAAAACCGCATGGCGCTTTGTACAATATGGCTGCGCTAGATGAAAATATAAGTAGCATTATTGCAACAGTTATAAAGGAATTGGACGCATCGCTTATTTTATATGGATTAAGTGGCAGTTACTTAATTTCCGAAGCAAAAAAAATAGGACTACAAACTGCTTCGGAAGTATTTGCGGATAGAACTTACCAAGCCAATGGCACGCTTACACCAAGATCACAGTTCAATGCATTAATTACCAATACAGATGATGCATTGCGCCAATGCTTGCAAATGATAGAAATAAATAGGGTTAATACAGTTGAGGGTATATCCATCCCCATAAAAGCCGATACTATTTGCATTCATGGAGATGGTGAGCATGCAGTAGATTTTGCCAAGGCCATTCATCAAACTTTTAACATCAATAATATTCATCTCAAAACTGTTGGTAATTGAAAAAACAATCTTCTGCCATTTTAGGTGCTGCATTTTTAATGGCTACCTCCGCTATTGGTCCGGGCTTTCTTACACAAACCACTGTTTTTACCCAACAACTTGCAGCCAGTTTTGGTTTTGTAATTGTTATTTCAGTATTATTAGATATTGGTGCGCAAATGAATATCTGGCGAATCATTGCCGTTACTGAAAAAAGAGCACAACTCATTGCCAATGCGTTATTGCCGGGATTGGGATATGTTTTGGCCGGGTTAATTATTTTAGGTGGATTAGCCTTTAACATTGGAAATATTGGTGGATGCGGATTGGGATTACAAGTGTTAACCGGCATGGATACTTTATACGGCAGTATTTTGAGTTGTATCATTGCTTTACTTATATTCTGGAATAAAGAAGCAGGTAAAGCCATTGATGGGTTTACCAAAATATTAGGGCTTTTAATGATTGGCTTAACGCTTTACATTGTATTTAAGGCATCACCGCCTGTTGCCTCTGCTATTCATCACAGTTTTTTTCCCGATAAAGTTTCTGCGGTAGCCATTGTTACGCTAGTTGGTGGTACTGTTGGGGGGTATATCAGCTTTTCGGGTGGGCATCGTTTGTTAGATGCCGGAATCAAAGGACAAGCTGCCCTGCCACAAGTTAATAAAAGCGCGGTAACAGGTATTGTTGTTACAGCTGTTATGCGATTTTTATTGTTTTTAGCCGCTTTAGGGGTTATTGTGAAGGGCTTTACCTTAGATGCTGCTAATCCACCGGCAAGTGTCTTTAAATTTGCTGCAGGTGAGTTGGGTTATCGTTTTTTTGGGGTGGTGATGTGGTGTGCCGCTATTACATCGGTAGTTGGTGCAGCATATACTTCGGTATCATTTTTAAAAACATTTCACAGCGTAATTGAAAAAAATGAAAAAGTCATCATCAGCCTATTTATTGTTTTTTCTACCATTGTATTTAATCTGGTAGGTAACCCTGTAAAAATATTAGTAACGGTGGGGGCTTTAAATGGATTGATTTTACCCATTACATTGGCTGTGATCTTGTTGGCAGCTAACAAATCAAAACTGGTTCATACTTACAAACATCCTATATGGTTGCAAATTGCCGGATGGATGGTGGTGGTTGCTATGAGTTGGATGGGGTATTTAACCATTGCTAAATGGATTACGGCTCCATAAAAAACCAAAAGTCTTTTTTACATTCACCCATTTCTTTCCAATGATTGGTATGTAATTTAACTGCAAATACACCACAGGTAGGCATTGCAGCTATTTTGGCCACATCTAAACTTTGTATGAAATGCGTGATGCCGGGATTATGTCCGAATATGGCTACAGTATCTATTGTATCTGCAACATCTGCTAATACACTGTAATACGTTTCGTAGTCACAATTGTATAACAATGGTTCTTGTTGAATTAGACTGGGTTTTATATGAAGTTCTTGTGCAAAATATTTAGCAGTAGATACTGTTCGAATGGCTGAGCTTGCTATCAGTAAACTTATTTTCCCGGCTTTATTAACTACTTTTTTAGCCATTTCTTCTGCCTGCTGAACTCCTCTTTCATGTAATTCTCTGGCAAAATCGCTCATAATAGTTGATGCTCCATACATGGCGTCTTTACTTTTTGCATGACGAATAATGATTAACTCCTTCATTACTTAAATTATTGTTTTGCTAAGATAAGATACAAAAAATGGTTGGTATATTTGATGATATGGCCATTACAAAATTAACTGTAGAAGAATTTTTGTTACTTGCTAAAGAAAACCCGATACTTGATGTGAGAAGTCCGGTTGAGTTTACTCATGCACATATACCCAATGCATTTAGTATGCCCTTGTTTACCGATGAAGAAAGAAAGATTGTAGGTACTGCTTATAAACAAGAGAGCAAGCAAAAAGCCATTAAAATTGGACTGAAGTATTTTGGAACCAAGATGGTGAAAATGGTGGAACGAACAGAAGAAATTACTACCGTTTTTGCAAATTCCAATAAAGCATATTCATCTGAAAAACCAATCGTATTGGTACATTGCTGGAGAGGTGGGATGCGCAGTGCCGGTGTAGCCTGGATGTTGGACTTGTATGGCTTTCAAGTTTATACGCTGGTTGGTGGTTATAAGGCATATAGGAATTGGGTATTGAAACAATTTGAAGTGGCTTATCCTATTCGTATACTAGGCGGAAATACGGGAAGTGGAAAAACAGAAGTGCTCCAAGAAATGCACAAAATGGGAGCTACCGTAATTGATTTAGAAGGACTTGCCCATCACAAAGGTTCGGCTTTTGGAAGCATGGGACAATTACCCCAACCTACGCAAGAACAATTCGAAAATTTATTGGCAGCAGCCCTTACCCATCAACCCTTTCACAACAATATACTTTGGTTAGAAGACGAAAGCCAACGAATTGGCGAAGTAAATATTCCGCCCGCTTTCTTCAAACAAATGCGCGAAACCAATGTGTATTTTATAGAAATACCCTTTGAAGAAAGACTGGATTTTATTTTAACCCATTATGGTAAGTTCGAAAAAGAATTATTAATTAATGCCATTATAAGAATAAAAAAACGTTTGGGCGGATTAGAAACAAAAACAGCCGTGAATGCTTTAATTGAAGAGGATGTTAAAGCCTGTTTTGATGTGTTGCTTAAATATTATGACCGACAATACCAAAAAGGATTAATGAAAAGAGAACAGCTTAAAGACAGATTAACCAAGGTTGATTGTGCAATGGTAAACGCATCTTTAAATGCACAAACGCTCTTGAGCATTTAACTATTAGTGCTTTTTATCATTGTACTTTTTACTTTTGAATTTTTAAGGTTAGTTAAGTACACTCCTAAAAAGATTAACAACCCAGCAATAATTTTTGTGCCATCTAACTGTTCACCGGCAAATAAAATAGCAATAATTGCCGCAAATACCGGCTGTGTATAAGTAAATACGCCCGTTGCCGATGGGCCAATGGTTGAAATACTGTATACGGTAAAAAGGTAAGCAAAAAAGGTTGTGAATACGGTAACATAACCCAATGCGATTATTTGTGTGGCTTGAAATGCACCCCAGTTCACTTGAATAAATTGCGGCATGCCAAATGGTATAATACCGAATGCGCCAATGGTAAAAACCCATCTCAACACTTGCACCGGCGAATATTTTTGCATTAACGGACGCACCAATACTAAATAAAATGCATAAGATATAGCGTTAATAAGCACATACACATCTCCCAACAATATATTGGCTCCAGTAGGTTGATGATCTTTCATCAATATTAATAAAGATGCACCGCCTATTCCCATAGCTAAACCAATGGCTTTAAGCAAAGTGAATTTTTCATGTAAAATCCATGCAGCAATAATGGTAATAAAAATAGGTGTTGCCAAAGATAACAATGAAGTATGAATAGTACTTGTTAACGACAATCCTTTGATGAAAAATATTTGATTAATTACAATGCCTGTTAAAGCACAAATAATTAAACGAGGCAGGTCTTTTTTATCGATCTTAACCTTGGCAGGTTGAATGATATTTAATACCCAAAATAATGAAACCGCAACAATGATACGCGACATGTTTAGCGCAAATGGATGCATATATTGTGGTGTTAAAAATTTCACTACCGCATAACTACTGCCAAATATAAAGTTGGCTCCTATTGCTGCGGCGTAAGCTTTTGATTGATTCATTTGCTGATTACTATTATATATTGAGACTTTGTTGAATAAGTTGCGCAATATTGGATTCTTGAAATTGCACTACATTACTGTTAT
>CANGCK010000054.1 GCA_947452295.1 Sphingobacteriia bacterium | reverse complement strand
CTTACTAATAAGGCTGTTTTAGATTTATCAGCAATTTGGGAATATACAGTTGATACTTGGTCTGAACGGCAAGCTGACAAATACTACTTTATGCTTTTGGAAACATGTCAAGATATAGCAATAGGCAAAGTCTCCGGTAAAAATTATCCTGAAATCAGTGCTGAAATCTTAGGCTTTAGGGCTGGCCAACATATCCTTTTCTACAGAAAGCTTGGTCATGACATAGTCGAAATAGCTAGAATATTGCATGCACAAACGGATCTTACTAAAAGAATTAAAGAGTAAAAAGTCAAAAACAACCGTTTACAACTACATATGCTTTTTAAACGGCCTACTTTAAATAGCGTTAAGAAAATAAATGAGCGGAGCGTAGAAATCTCCGTTGTTTGAGCGCAGAGAGTTTCGGAGATTTCAGCGACGGGAATTTATTTTTAGCGATTTAAAGTAAGCCTTGATTTTTTTGGTACTTTTTTGATCAAGCAAAAAAGTACATATAAAAATATATTTTATTACATAAAACTTTATACGAAAACTTATTTTTTAATACATGATCAACGATCAAACAAATAATAAGCCCACCGCAGGTGACTCTGATGAAATCTCTCTAAAAGAGCTCATTTTAAAAATGGGCGAATGGTACCGTTATTTAAAAACTAAATGGAAAATTATATTAATTGCTGGTTTTTTAGGCGGTGTAATAGGGTTTTGTTATGCATGGATGCAGCCCATTACTTATACAGCTAAAACTACTTTTGTAGTAGAAGAGGGCAAAAGTGGCGGTGGGAGCTTAGCAGGCTTAGCCACCCTTGCAGGTCAATTTGGGGTAGATGTTGGCGGTGGCGGTGGAAGTGGTTTAATGAGTGGCGACAATATTTTATTGTATTTTAAAAGTGCGTCTTTGGCACGCGAAGTACTTCTATCTAAATATAACGATAATAGCAATCAATCTGTTGCCGATAAATATACTGAAGTATATGAATTAAAGGAAGCTTGGGAGAAAAATAGAAAGATAGGCAAAGTAAACTTTCCAGTAAGTGGAGCAGGGGTAATATACACACGCTTGCAAGACAGCTTGGTACAAGTTATTACCGAAAAGATCATTAAAAAACAATTCAGTATTTCTAAGCCTGATAAAAAAGCCGGATTCATTGAAGTGTCTACTACAATGGAAGATGAACTATTGGCAAAAACTTATTGCGATAGAATTTTAGAGGCTGCAGTAAAACGTTATATGGCAGTAAAAACCAAACGCCAAAAATCAACAGTAGACAATTTGCAAGCCCGTGCCGATAGTATTATGGCATTGTTAAATCGTAAAACTGCAACCAGCGCCGCCATACAAAGTAGTTCAGCAGCAATGGACATCAATCCATTATACAAAGCAGGCACAACCGTTGCTGTAGAAACAACTACACGAGACAAAACCATTTTGGTAACTATGTTTGGTGAAATAACCAAGAATTTAGAATTAGCTAAATTCACATTAAGTCAGGAAACGCCTGCGATACAAATAGTGGATTTAAGTGGGATGCCGTTGAAGAAAGAAAAGGTATCAAGGTTAAAAACCGGAATTATTTTCTCGTTACTTTTTTCATTTTTTTTGGTACTTTATTTTATTGTTCAAAAAACATTTAGGAGAATTTTACTATAATATTAGTGTTTTTTAGTAAAGCATTTACCGTTAGTAGATATTTACAAATTCTTTATTTTCATATATATCGTTAATTATTTTAAAATTAGTTTCCGATTTCATATCAATTATTAAAAAAACAAGTTCCTGCACATGGGTTTTAGTTTGCAAATCTTAATGGAAATTTATGAAAAAGAAAGCTGTAATTGTCAGTGGATATTTTAATCCATTACATAAGGGTCATTTGGAATATTTTCAAAATGCTAAATCACATGGCGATGAACTTTTTGTAATTGTTAATAATGATTGTCAAAGGACTTTAAAGGGTTCAAAAGTATTTCAAGATGAAAATGAGAGAGTCATTATCGTTGAAAATTTGCGTTTAGTTGATAATTGCATTCTTTCCATTGATAAAGACAGAACAGTTATAGAAACAATAAAGTTGATTTTTAATCAATTTAGTAATAAGTATCAATTAGCTTTTGCAAATGGTGGTGATCAGAATAATGATACTATTCCTGAAAAGCCGGTTTGTGAAGAATTAGGAATCGAATTGATTGATGGGTTGGGAAATAAAATTCAATCATCCTCTTGGCTATTAAATAAATAAAAGTTTAAAATAGAATTTTAGTGAAAAAAGCAATTATTACAGGAATTACCGGTCAAGATGGCGCATACTTGGCTGAGTTTTTATTAAACAAAGGATATGAAGTACATGGAATTAAAAGAAGATCTTCTTTATTTAATACTCAAAGAATCGATCATCTATATGAAGATCCACATATGCCTCATAGGAATCTTCACTTGCATTATGGGGACCTTACTGATAGTACCAACTTAATTCGTATTATTCAAGAAGTACAGCCAGATGAAATTTATAACTTGGCAGCAATGAGTCATGTGCATGTAAGCTTTGAAGAACCCGAATATACAGCAAATGCAGATGGAATTGGCACGCTTAGAATTTTAGAAGCTGTAAGGTTATTGGGATTAACTAAGAAAACTAAAATTTATCAAGCATCTACTTCTGAATTATATGGTTTAGTTCAAGCAGTACCTCAATCTGAAACTACTCCGTTTTATCCTCGTTCACCATATGCTGTCGCTAAATTATATGCATATTGGATTACAGTAAATTATAGAGAAGCGTATAATATGTTTGCATGCAATGGAATCTTGTTTAATCACGAGTCTCCACAAAGAGGGGAAACTTTTGTGACGCGAAAAATTACAAGAGCAACTGCAAAAATTGCTTTAAGAATTGATAACTGTTTGTATTTAGGTAATTTAAATGCTAAAAGAGACTGGGGTCATGCTAAGGATTACATTGAGGGTATGTATTTGATATTGCAGCAAGAAAAAGCAGAGGATTTTGTTTTAGCAACTGGAATAACTACAACAATTCGTGATTTCGTGAAAATGAGTTTTGCAGAATTAGGAATTGAATTAGGATTTAGAGGTAAGGATGAATTAGAAGAAGGTTTTATAGTTAAAAATTCTAGTAAATATAAACTAGAAGTAGGTAAAGTAGTGGTTAAAGTTGATCCTAAATATTATAGACCAACTGAAGTTGATTTATTAATTGGAGACCCAACAAAGGCAATGACTAAATTAGGATGGAAACCTAAATATGATTTAGCAGCATTGGTAAAAGAGATGATTGCAAGTGACTTGAAATTATTTCAAATGGAGGAACTTGTTAAACAATCAATTACTAAAGTGTAATTTTTTTATATATTTAATTCATTTATCATAATTGTATATGTTCAAAGATAAAGTACTAATGATCACAGGTGGTACAGGGTCGTTCGGATCAGCTGTATTAAAAAGGTTTATTGATTCCGATATCAAAGAAATTAGGATTTTTAGCCGAGATGAGAAAAAGCAAGATGATATGCGACACAAAATCCAAAATAATAAAGTAAAATTTTATATTGGCGATGTTCGCGAAAAGCGAAGTGTTGATGCAGCAATGAAAGGTGTCGATTTGGTTTTTCATGCTGCTGCACTAAAACAAGTACCATCTTGCGAATTTTTTCCTATGCAATCAGTTTTGACTAATGTTGTCGGTACCGATAATGTATTGGATTCGGCTATACAAAATGGAGTTAAAAACGTAGTTGTGCTTAGTACTGATAAAGCATGTTACCCAATAAATGCAATGGGAATAAGTAAAGCAATGATGGAAAAGGTTGCTATTGCAAAAGGAAGAGCATTGGGTGATAATGCAAATACTATAATATGTTGCACAAGATATGGCAATGTAATGGCAAGTAGGGGTTCAGTTATTCCATTATGGATCGAACAAATTAAAAATGGTGCAGATATTACTATCACAGATAAAAATATGACAAGATTTATGATGACCTTGGATGATGCCGTTGACCTTGTACTATTTTCATTTCTGCATGGTAAAAACGGTGATCTATTTGTACAGAAAGCCCCTTCCGCAACTTTAGAAACGCTTGCTAAATCTTTAATTAGTTTATATGAGTCTGATGTAAAGATTCGCCTAATTGGAACACGACATGGTGAAAAGTTATACGAAACATTGGTAACCCGTGAGGAAATGTCTAAAGCACAAGATTTAAACGAGTATTATAGAATCCCATGTGACAATCGAGATTTAAATTATGACAAGTATTTTATTGAAGGTGAAGAGAAGATCGCAAGTTTTGAAGATTATCACTCTCACAATACTAATGTATTAGATGTTAAAGAAATGACAGAGCTGTTGTTGAAATTAGAGCTCATAACTGATGATGTGACAAAAAACGTTTAATCTTTTTTTAATTATTCATTATGAAAATATTAGTATTAGGTGCAAGTGGCATGGCTGGTCATACAATTGCATTGTATTTTCAAGAGAGAGGTAACTATGTAGTAGGGTTCTCTACGACCCCTTTCAATTTTTGTAAAAATATTATAGGGAATGCTTATGAATTTGAGGTTCTAAGGAAAATTTTAGTTAAAGAAAAATTCGATGCTGTTATTAATTGTATTGGAATTTTAAATCAATCTGCAGAAGATAATCGCTCAAATGCGATTTATTTGAATAGCTATTTGCCACACTTAATTGCAGATAGCATTAAAGGTACTACAACAAGGTTGATACATATGAGTACTGATTGTGTATTTGCTGGTAATACAGGACCTTATTCTGAAAATAGTACTCCAGACGGTAGAACTTTTTATGATCGGTCTAAGGCTTTAGGAGAGGTAGTTGATGATAAGAACCTAACCTTTCGAAATTCAATTATTGGGCCTGATATGAAGGTGCATGGAATTGGGTTGTTTAATTGGTTCATGAAACAAAAGGGCGAAATAAAAGGATATAAAAAGGCGATTTGGACAGGGGTTACTACCCTAACCTTAGCTAAGGCTATGGAATCAGCGTTAGAAAATAACCTTACTGGACTATATAATTTAGTTAATAATCAACCTATATCTAAATATGACCTTATCCAGTTATTCAATAAACATTTTAGAGATCGCTCAATAAATATTTTGGAAGAAAACAATTTTGTTTTAGACAAAACTTTGATTAATAACAGAATAGATTTTCCATTTATAGTACCATCCTATGAGCAAATGATTGTTGAAATGAAAGAATGGATAGACTCCCACAAGGTTTTATATCCATTTTATTAGATCAGTCATTATTGTACTTCTTAAAATTATTTTTATTAATAAATGTCGATACCGCATACAAAAAAAAACATAATTGCAAATTTTTTAGCAAGATTTTGGGGTTTTATTTCTACTTATTTATTTATTCCTCTCTATCTTAAATTCCTTGGTATTGAGGCCTATGGTTTAGTGGGTTTTTTCTCATCACTCATGGGATTATTAGTGTTAGCAGATATGGGATTTACCGCAACATTAAATAGAGAGTTGGCAAGACTTTCTACTAAAAAAGAAGGTAATTTAGAAATGAGAAATTTAGTTCGTACTTATGAGCTAATGTATTTTTGGATTTCCTTATTATTGATCGTTTTAATTTGGTTTCTTGCACCAATCATTTCTGAACATTGGCTAAAATCAAGTAGTTTGCATCCACTAGTTATTACTACGGCTATCAGGATAATGGGTATTGCTATTGCATTTCAATTACCATCGGGTCTGTATTTTGGTGGATTAATGGGTTTGCAATTGCAAGTACGGGCAAATGGTATCCAAACGGCTTGGAGTATTTTTAGGGGTGGTGGAACCATTATAATCTTATGGTTGGTTTCTCCAACAATTTTTGCATTTTCTATATGGCAATTAATATCTAATATTATCTACTGCTTCGTTATGCGGGTTAAATTATGGCAGTCTCTCCATAATACAACACAAATACATAAGCCGCAGTTTAAAAGAACCATTCTAACTAGTACAAAGAGATATACAATTGGAATGGCAATCATTGCACTTTTATCAACTATCTTAATTCAAGCTGATAAAATATTTGTAAGTAAAATACTTTCCCTTGAAATGCTTGGTTATTATTCTATAGCTAGTGCCTTAGCTTCTCTTCCATTAATGCTGGCAAATCCTGTTTCTTCAGCTATTTTTCCTCAGTTCACAAAAAAAATAGAAAGTAATGACTTTTCTGGTTTAGTAACACTTTATCATAAGACTTGTAAGTTAACATCTATTGTAATTATTCCAGCAAGCCTTACACTAATTCTCTTTGCAAAAGAATTAGTGTACGCCTGGACCACTAATGTCACTACTTCATCAGCTGTAAGTTTGGTTACTAGTTTATTATTAGTAGGGCAGCTTTTACAAGCAATAACTTTGGTACCTTTTAATTATTTACTTGCCAATGGTAACACTAAGTTAATCATCACTGTGCAGATTTTTTCGATTATTATAATAACTCCTTTGCTTTATGTATTATTAAAAAAGTTCGGTTTGGTTGGAGGTGGAATTTCATGGTTTTTGATGAATGTGTTATCATTACCACCTTATATGTATTTTTTTCATAAAAAATTTCTACCTGGTGAATTTAAAAATTGGATCTTACACGATATAGGCCAACCTTTTCTAATTTCTCTCCCAATTATTTGTATTGGGTATTATTTTTTTCAAACCCCTTCTTCAGGATTACTTACATTTATTTATATAGGCTTTATTTGGTTTTTATCAGCAATTGCAACAACTTTAAGCTTTGAGGATTTGCGAGAATTTATTAAAAAAATTTATTTGAAAAATAAATTTATAAATGAGAGTTAGTAATACTTTTATGCCAATATTAAGTGTCATAATTCCAACAAGGAATCGGTTTCATTATGTAAAATCTGCAATTATCAGTATTCTAGAATTTTCAGACTATAGAATTGAATTGGTTATTCAAGATAACAGTGATTCAAACCAGCTGATGATTTGGGTTAATGAAAACATAAATGATTCTCGCTTAATATATAATTATTCAAATACGCCGTTATCTTTTATAGATAACTTTAGCGAAGGTGTTAATTTATCTACAGGAGAATATATTTGTATAATTGGAGATGATGATGGTATCAATCCAGAAATCATTGATGCCGCGGAATGGTTAAAGAAGGAAAATATTGATTGCTTGTCAACAAGCATCACAGCAAATTTTGTCTGGGGAGACGCGGAAGTGCCAACAACTTTATTTACTAATGTTACTGGAGGTGTATTAACAATATCAAAATTAAGCGGTAATATTCTTGCAGCAGATCCTAAAGTTGAACTAGAAGCCTTTGTTAAAGGAGGTGCAATTAATTATCTTAATTTTAAACTCCCCAAATTATATCATGGTATTGTAAGACGCGATTGTTTAGTTCAAGTAAAAAATATTACTGGAAATTTTTTTGGAGGTTTAAGCCCTGATATTTTTGCTGCTATATCTATTGCCTGTATTGCTAATATGGTATATGTAACGGATTATCCACTCACTATTTCCGGAGTTTGCGGAGTAAGTGCTTCAATAGTCGAGGGTCTTTTAAAAAAAAATTCTAAAAAATTAGAGGATGCACCGCATTTAAGAAATCGTGGTGATTATGAATGGAGTAAACTTGTACCTAAGGTATATTGTGTAGAAACTATCTGGGCAGATTCTGCAATTGCTGCATTGAAGTCCATGGGTCAAGACAACTTAATTAATAAAATTAATTTACCGAAATTAGCTGCAAATTGTATTAATTCTAATAGTGGAATTTCGAAACAAGTAATAATTTCTTTAAAAGAAAGTTGTGTTTTGAGGAAAAAAAACTATAATATTTCGTACATTTTATTATCATGGAATCTTTTTGTCTTTAAACTAAAATATATTATAATTTTTTATCGAAGATTAAGAAATAGAATATCCATCATCATAGGAATGAAAAATTTTCAAAGAATTGATGGTCTTCAAAATATTAATGAAGCTACTCTTTCATTAATCAACTATTTATCCAAAAAAAAATATATTTTTCGTGTAATGAATAAAAAAAATATTGGATAATGAATTTGATTGAAAGCTATTTATAAATGATTGTTTCTTTAATATTAGGGATTATTTGTATTCTTTTAAATTTGATAGCTAGTAATCAAAAAAGCGATTGGGGTCTAAAGTTATCATTTGTAATGGTATTCCTATTTCTTGGATTACGTTATAATTTTGGAAATGACTATGAAGCGTACATGGAAATTTTTAATCGGGTAAAAGAAAATCCGGATATTGCTTTTGATCAAAAAATGTACATTTTTTATGAGCCCGGATGGATGATTTTAAATTGGGTATTTAAATCTGTAGGTTTTTTTGGTATGACAATGACAATTGCATTTTTTTATTCAATTATTGTTTATAAACTAATAAAAAAAAATATCCCATATCAGTATTATTGGTTAGCAGTTTTTTTTGTTGTTTTTAACCCAGGCTTTTTGTTAGTACAATCTACTGCCATGCGTCAAATGGTAGCAATTTTAATATTTCTTTTGTCAATCAATTACATATACAATAAACGAATTCTTGCTTTTATTATTTGTATTTTATTTGCTGCTACTTTTCATTATTCTTCTTTAACTCTTTTAATTTTTGCCCCATTCTTATTTGATAACCGAAGAGTGAGTTTATTATATGGAACCACATTGTTTTCGGTTTATTTGTTTTTATTTTTGTTCGGGAGTTTAATGGCAACCTATTTTGGTCAATTAGTCTCCATTTTCTCTGAGCGTTATGAATCTTATTCAGATAAAGGAACGGCTAACTCAGGGCTAGGTTTTCTTTTTTATTCCTCCTTGTTTATTTTAACACTAAACTTGGACAAGCTTCAGGACAAAAGAATTGCACTATTTTTTAAATTAGCAATTGTGTATTTTATGCTTATGCCATTTACACTGATTGTTGAAATGACATCGAGGATAGGTATGTATTTCTCTCCAGCAGTGGTAATTGTTTATCCGTTTATTTTTAAAAAATTAAAATCAAACATATCAAAATCATTCTTTCTGCCTATTATAATGATATTTACAATGTACCAATTTTTCCAATTTTTTTATTCGGTCACGTACAAAGATTATTTCATGGAATATCATACTTTCTTTTCGGCTCCAAAATGGAATTAAAAATTATTTAAATTAATCTTTCTAAAAAAATGAATATTCTCCATATCAATAGCCACGATCTTCACGGTGCAAGATTTAATGGATATGATATGCAATATGTAATTAAGGATAATCATAAGGTTGAAATGGCTGTATGGGAAAAAACTAGTAATAATCCGAATGTTCATCATATACCACCAAGCAGATATAATATCTTGAAGTATTTGACTACACTAATGATTACTTTAACTGCCAGACTCGGATTCGATAGATTATTTGGTTTTGCAGGTGCTATATTGCCGTATAAAAAATTCTTTCAGAATGCTGATGTTGTTCACATTCATCTAATCCATAACTATTCTAATTTTAGTATACTATCGTTACCACAGTTAAGTCTTAAGAAACCATTGGTTTGGACCTTACACGATCCATGGGCTTTTACCGGAGGTTGTGAACATTCTTTTGATTGTGAAAGATGGAAAAGTGGGTGTAGAGGAATTTGTCCGCATCCTAGAGCCACTTCTTTATTTAAACGCCTTACACCTTTTTTTCATTGGAAGTTTAAAAAATATATTTACGAAAATGCTGATCTCACTTTAATAGTGGCTTCTCAATGGATGAGGGATAAAGTTCTTGCTAGTCCATTGTTGAGGCATTTGCCCTGTTATTTAATTCCATTTGGTGTTGATATCAATTTGTTTCATCCTAGAAAAAAAATAGCTGCAAGAAAAACGTTAGGGATCAATGATGCTGATAAGGTTATTGCATTTCGTGATCCGGGCTATATGGTAGATAAATTTAAAGGTATGAAGTGGCTTTTGGAAGCTTTAAAAATTATACATCCAACATCTCCCACAACACTATTGATCTTTCAAGACGGAACGGCATTTGATCAATTAAGCCATAAATACAATATTGTAAAAACTGGATGGATTAAAGGTCATGAAATGGCAGCAGCTCTGTCGGCAGCAGATTTATTTTTAATGCCTTCTATTCAAGAGTCATTTGGTTTAATGGCTATTGAAGCAATGTCATGTGGTTTGCCAGTTATTGTATTTGAAGGGTCCGCGCTACCGTCAGTTATTAAAGCACCAATTGGAGGAATTGCAGTACCTGCTAAGGACTCAATAGCCTTATCAAATGCAATCATCAATTTACTTGACAATGATGAAGAACGACTAAAGATCGGTGCTCAGGCAAGGGCATTAGTTGAGGCAGAATATTCAGATAATTTATATGCGGATAAACATGTTGAAGTATATCAAACAGCAATCAATAATTATGCATTAAAAAATAAAATGGCTTAAATAGTGAATAATAAAAATGAAATAAAATTTACTGTTATTATACCTGTAAAAAATAGAGCTGAATATCTTAGGCATACTCTAACTACTTGTACAATTCAAGATTATCAAAATTTTCAAGTAATTGTGTCAGATGATGGCAGTACAGATAATTTGCGGGAAGTAGTAGAAGAAGCTGCACGTAAAGATCCGAGAATTATATATGTTTCACCTAATAATGGATTGAGCGTAGGTATGCGCGATAATTTTGAATATGCGCTTAATCTTGTCACTGAAGGATTTGTAATTGCTTTGGGGGGGGATGATGGTTTACTTCCTAATTCGATTTCTAAAATGGCAAAAATTATAAAAGAAACAAAACAGTCTGTTATTTCTTGGCCTGCACCAACATACATTTATCCAGGAGCAGGTATTGAAACTGGTCAGTTAATATTGTATACCAAATTTGGTAGATTAAAAAATGGCTTCACGATTTTAAATTCAAAAGAATTTTTAAAAAGGCAGTCTGTCAATTTAAGTTACGCAAGTGACTTGTATTCCCCCATGTTTTATGTTAAAGGTGCCGTTTCGATAGAACTTATTAACAAAGTAAAATCACGGTCTAATGAAAATAGATTTTATTTATGTCCTACACCTGATGGATATTCAGGTATAGTAATTGCTGGCGAGATAGAAACCTATGCTTATTCATATGAACCCTTATCTATTTTTGGATTATCGTCGAATTCGCAAGGAATGAATTATTTGTCAAGCGATGAAAAAGCTATAAAACATTCGCAAACTTTTTTTTCTAATGTGTCTAAAGTGCCAATGCATAAAGAATTAGCTTCACAACCTTATTCTCCATTAATTGCTTTAATGACAGCCGATTATTTGCTAACAGCTAGTGATCTTATAGGATGGCCAGGTAAATTCCCTGCCATTAATTTTAAAAAAATGATAATAAAAAGTATTGAAGAATTATCACATGGTCTATACTCAGACAATCGTTTGGAGAGAGAGTTGAAAATTCTATATGAAATTGCAAAACATCATAGGTTAGAAAAATTTTATGTCAAAGCAATTGCTAAAAAACGAAAATACGTCAAAAAGACACCCATAGAGGGGAATGCCCTTTCATTGAATAGATTATTTCTTGATTGTACTTTGTATCAGATTAACGATATCTTGGACGCGGCATATACTGTTAGTATAATGTATAGAATTTTACCAAATACTTCATTTAGAACAATATTTGATGCCATTTTAAATTCTTTCAAATTTAAAATCAATTCAAATAAGATAGGAGGAAGTTTTCCAAATAAATCTACTTGGCAGCTTTAAAGTTTATAATAAATAAAATTTATTGGTTAATATTTTTTAATAAATAAAAAGATGAAAGTTTTAACACTTGTTGGGACACGTCCCGAAATTATTAAGTTAAGTAGGGTAATAGCAGAATTAGATAAAAATGTAACTCATATATTGGTACATACTGGTCAGAATTATGATTATGAATTAAATGAAATTTTTTTTAATGAACTCGAAATCAGAAAACCTGATTATTTTTTAAATTCTGTTGGTGAATCCCTTGCTTATACCATTGCTAACGTAATTGCAAAAACTGACGATGTTCTTGAAATAGAAAAACCTGATGCTTTACTGATTTTGGGAGACACTAATTCATGTTTAGGAATTATGGGAGCTAAAAGAAGAAAAATCCCCATATTTCACATGGAAGCAGGTAATCGATGTTTTGATCTCAGAGTACCGGAGGAAATCAATAGAAAAGTAGTTGACCATTTGAGCGATATAAATTTAGTATATACCGAGCATGCAAGGAGGTATTTAATTGCAGAAGGTATGAAATCGGAATTAATAATTAAAACTGGTTCGCCAATGATGGAAGTTTTAAATTATTATAAAAAACAAATTAACGATTCACATGTGTTGGATCGGTTAGGATTAGAGAAAAATAAATATTTTATAGTAAGTACTCATAGAGAAGAAAATGTAGATAATAATGAAAATTTTGTAAAATTATTAAGTGCAATTCAAGAAATCGATAAAAAATATAGCTTACCAGTAATAGTATCTACACACCCTAGAACTAGAAAAAAGCTTGAGCAACAGAAAGGATTTAGTTTTAATTCCCAAATTCAATTTTTGACACCGCTAGGTTTTTTTGATTACGTAAAATTGCAACAAAATGCCACTACTGTAATATCTGATAGTGGAACAATTACAGAAGAATCCTCAATTTTAAATTTCCCATCAATAACTATAAGGCAACAACATGAGAGGCCGGAAGGTATGGACGAGGGAACACTTATCATGTCTGGGTTAGACTCTGATAGTATTTTAACTGCAATTGATGTAGTTATTTCTCATAATATAGAAAGTAATACAACTTTTAAGGTTGTTACAGATTACGATACAGAAAATGTGTCAAAAAAAGTTTTAAGAATAATTTTAAGCTATACAAATTATGTAAATCAAAAAGTATGGTATAAATTTTAAAAATTGAATATAATGTATGAAAAAAGCTCTCATTTTTGGTGTTAGCGGGCAAGATGGTACTTATTTAGCTAAACTTTTACTGTCGAAAAATTATAAAGTTTATGGGGGTTCAAGGGATGCCGAAAGTAGTAATTTTATTAACCATTTGAAGTTAGATATACTTAATCAAATCAATTATGTTTCTGTTTCCCTTAATGATTTTAGAAGTGTATTGCAATTGATTATGAAAGTACAACCAGACGAAATTTATAACTTAGCTGGGCAAACATCTGTAGCACTTTCTTTTCAACAGCCAGTTGAAACTTTAGAAAGTATAAGTATAGGTACACTCAATATATTAGAATCTATTCGTTTTTCACAATTGCCAATCAAATTTTACAATGCAGGATCAAGTGAATGTTTTGGAAATGTAAATTTCGCTGTAAATGAGGAAACTCCGTTTAGGCCGCGAAGTCCATATGGTGTAGCAAAAGCAACATCTTTTTGGGAAGTAGCTAATTATCGTGAAGCTTATAATATATTTGCTTGTACTGGTATACTTTTTAACCATGAATCACCTTTACGAAAGGAAAGATTTGTAACTAAGAAGATTGTTTCTGCAGCATGCAGAATTGCTAACGGTGTAAATGATAAACTTACATTAGGTGATATTAATATTCATCGAGATTGGGGCTGGGCACCTGAATATGTAGAGGCAATGTGGCTTATGTTACAACATTCTCAAGCAGATGATTTTATTGTTGCTACAGGTAAAACTATTAGTTTAAAACAGTTTATTATTTATGTTTTTGAATATTTGCATTTAGATTGGCAAAAATTTGTGGTTTTTGATGAAAGTCTTTTAAGACCAACAGATATTGAAAAAGGGTTGGCCGACCCTTCAAAAGCAAAAAATATTTTAAGTTGGGAAGCCAAAATACAAACTGAAGAATTAATAAGAAAAATGATTGAATGTGAACTTCAATCGAAATATGAATAAAATGAGTAGAATAGGAATTAATTTACTTTTTATAAACCCAAAATTAGCAGGGGGGTCTGTTACATATGCTAAAAAATTACTTTCTTCAATTGCATTAATTGATACTAAAAATGAATATTATATTTATATTCATCAAGATTGCGACGAATCTGACTTTGAGTTTGGGGAGAATTTTAATGTAAAGGTATTACCCTTTTCATATTCTAGTGTCTATAAACGTTATTTTTGGGAACAGTTCATTTTGCCTTTTTACTTCAAAAAAAGCAAAATTGACATCGTACATTCATTGGGTTATGTTAGTCCTATTTTAACACCTGTAATTAAAATAGTTTCTATTTTAGATATTAATTATAGAGGGCATGGTTTACAAATGAATTTTTTCAAAAGATTACTATTAGGTTTAATGGTAAATTTATCTGCGAGGGTTTCTAAAAAAATAGTTACAATCTCTTTTTTCTCTAAAGATCAGATAGTTAAATATACAAATGTAGATCCGAATAAAATTATTGTAACATATTTATCTGGATCAAACGATGTGCCATTTAAAGATAAATCAATTTCTCAATCGGTATTACGAAAATATAAAATATTTGATCCTTATATAATTGCGTTCAGTAGTCCTAGTCCTCATAAAAACATTGAAAATCTATTATATGCGTTTAAAATATTGTTGGTTAAGAATACAAATCTTAAACTCTTATTAGTAGGTCATCAAAATAAAAGTGGTTCATTGATAGAAGTGATTAAAAATGAAGGGTTAATGAATAGTGTAATATTTACTGGTTATGTACCAGATGAAGAAGTAAATCCATTAATTGCAGGTGCTAAAGTATTTGTATTCCCATCTCGATATGAAGGTTTTGGAATCCCAATTTTAGATGCACAAATGTGTCAAGTACCAATTGCTTCATCTAATGCTGGTTCGCTTCCAGAAGTAGGTGGAAAAAAAATAAGTTATTTTAATCCAGAAAATCCCAATGAAATGGCAGATTCAATCAGTGATTTTTTTGAAGATCATAAATATACAGAAGAGACAATTATAGCTGGTATGACCAATAGGTCTTTGTTTTCATGGGAAAAAACTGCAAAGGAGACAATTATGATCTATCAAAATATTTTAAAAAAGCAATAGGTTGAGTAATATATTGATTGTAAATTGTGTTTTTGACCCTGAACCTGTTGTATCTGCTCAAATTGGTAAAAGTTTGGCTGAGAAACTAAGTAGTTTACATCACCATGTTAATGTCATTGCGCCAAAACCTTCAAGACCTTTTGGATTTAAGTTTGATAAGCAATATGATGTAGGAACAAGATGTTATAATTTAAGCTATCTTGATTCATATATACATCCACAATCTGGTATAATTGGTCGTTTTAGAGAGTCAATTTCTTTTGGAATTGCTTGTTATAAATACATTATAAAGAATGCCGCAGATATAGAAATTATTTACATGAACACTTGGCCTATCTTTTCACAATTAGCTGTAGCAATAGCATGTAAAAAAATCCGAAGATCTTATAAAATTCATATACAAGATATCTACCCAGAATCTATCTCCAATAAATTGTCGGGGTTTGTTGGTTATATTGTATTAAAATTACTAATGCCGATAGAGATTTATGTTTTAAAAAATGCTGATAAAATTTTAGTAATCTCTGATAAGATGAAACAGTATTTAAGTAGTTCTAGAAAATTAAATCAGAATAAATTTGAAGTTATACTAAATTGGCAAGATGATGAAGCATTTCAAGCATTTCAAAATATTTGGCCAGAGGGTATAATTACTTTTATGTATTTAGGTAATATTGGACCATTAGCTGGAATACCATTTGTAATTCAATCATTTGCAAAAGCCTCAGTTCCTAACGCGCAGTTAGTTATTGCTGGGGTTGGTAGTGAAAGAGATGCCAGTATGCTTGTCGCCGAAAAATTTCCTGAAGCCAATATTCGATTCATCGACGTACCAGAAGGTAAAGTTCCATTACTACAATCACAGGCGCATGTTATGATATTGCCTTTAACTAAAGTTGCAGGTAATACATCGATACCCTCAAAAGTACCAGCTTATATGTTTTCTTCAAGGCCTATTATTGCTCTAGCCGAAATTGGCACTGATGTAGAGAAAACAATCAGAGAATCTGGAGGCGGTTGGGTAGGAAATCCTGAAGACGAAAATTGGCTGATTAACTGCTTTAAGCAGGTTGGTAGTTTAAGTAATGAAATACTTGTTCAAAAAGGTAAATCCGCAAAGCAGTATGCAACCATTCATTTTTCGAAAGAAAATAATTTAAATATGTTGATAAAATCAATTCTTTGTTAAATGTTATTGAAAAATTTAAGTGCGGAAGATGCTCAAGCAATCGCCAATTTACACACAAAGGCTTTTAATTCTTTTTTTTTAACTAGTCTGGGAAATCGATTTTTAAAGATTTTTTATCAGACAATTATTAATGAACCAAATGGGGTGGCTATCGGAATATTTGAAGAGAAACAATTAGTGGCTTTTTCGATCGGCACCCTAAAAAAGAGAGAGTTTTATTCTGATATTCTCAAAAAATCAGCATTTCTTTTATTTTGGGCGGCTGTTCCTCAATTAATTAGGCATCCTAAAAAAATTTTCAGACTAATTCGTTCTTTCGGAACCAAGGAAACTGAAAATAAAGAAATATTAGAGTCAGCGTGTTTACTATCTATATGTGTTGACCCTTCTATGACCAATAAAGGATATGGCACTAAAGTATTATCCGCTTTCGAACAGAAGATTTTCCTAAAAAGTAAAAAAATTTCTTTAACAACAGATGCTGAAGAAAATGATTCTGTTAATTATTTTTATTTGCAGAACAAGTATATACTGCTTTGCTCTTTTTATCAATCCAATCGTAAAATGAATTTATATTATAAGTGTTATGAAAATTAATATTCCATTTTCTCCGCCCTTTGTCGATGATGATGTAATCTTTGAAGTTGTTAATTCTTTAAATTCAGGTTGGATTACAACTGGGCCCAAAGTAAAACAATTAGAGGAAGAAATTTGTAAATTAACGACAGTTCAAAAAGCAGTTTGTGTAAATTCCTGGACTTCTGGTGCAATTTTAGTTCTTAAATGGTTCGGTGTAAAAGAAGGGGATGAAGTGATTTTGCCAGCATATACATATAGCGCTACTGCATTGGCGGTATTACATTGTGGTGCTATACCTATAATGGTAGATGTCGACGAAGATTTCACTATTAATACTGCTCTATTAGAAAAAGCAATAACTTCTAAAACTAAAGTAATAATACCGGTAGACATAGCTGGTTGGCCATGTGATTATAATAAAATTAATAGAATTGTTGAAGAGGAAAATATAAAAAAACTTTTTTTACCTGAATCTGATAAACAAAAACAATTAAACAGAATTCTTATAGTTTCAGATGCTGCTCACTCTATCGGAGCTGTCTATAATAAAATACCATCTGGTAAATTAACTGATATTACCATATTTTCATTTCATGCCGTTAAAAATATCACTACAGCAGAAGGGGGGGCAATATGTATTAATCTTCCAAAATCGTTTGATATTGAAGATGAATATAAGTTAATGAAGTTGTATACATTAAACGGTCAAAATAAAGATGCATTTACTAAAACACAAGGTGGTGGATGGAAATATGATATTTTATTTGCTGGATTAAAAGTAAACTTACCCGATTTGTGCGCTGCTGTCGGTTTAGCACAAATAAAAAAATATAACATCAATTTGTTGACGGAGCGTAAAAGGGTTGCTCTTAGGTATCAATCGTATTTTAATAATTTTTCATTTTTTCAATTGCCCCCAATGGAAGATGAAAATAGACAATCTTGTTATCATTTATTTGCATTGCGTATTAAGAATATATCAGAAGTACAGCGAGATGCCATCATTGAAGAAATCACAGAACTAGGTGTTTCAGTGAATGTTCATTTTATACCTTTACCGATGTTAACTGCATTTAAAAATCTTAGCTATGATATTGATAAATTTCCAATTGCTTATGATAATTACTCAAGAGAAATATCATTGCCAATTTATCCCCAATTAACAAATGAACAAGTAGATTATATTTGTGAAGTAGTAATTACTTCTTATAAGAAAGTTATACATTTGTGATTAGATTTTTTGATATAGGTTTATCTTCATTAGGATTATTTTTATTAACACCAGTATTTATAGTTGTTGGTCTAATAATAAAACTTACTTCTAAGGGTCCAATATTTTATAAACAAATAAGAGTTGGCCTCTATAATTCTAATTTTAATGTATTGAAATTTAGAAGTATGAAAATTGATTCTGATAAAATTTCTTTATTAACAGTTGGTGGTCGAGATCCACGAGTAACAAGTATTGGTTATTACTTAAGAAAATACAAAATAGATGAATTACCTCAATTATTAAATGTTTTAAAGGGAGAAATGAGCTTAGTTGGTCCAAGACCTGAGGTACGTAAATATGTTGATTTGTATGATGTAAATCAGAAAAAGGTGTTATTAGTTAAACCTGGGATTACGGATTGGGCTTCAATAATGTACCGTGATGAAAATATTATTCTTGAAAAATCTAAAACACCCGAAGAAGATTATATAAACTTGATAATGCCAGATAAAATTAAATTCAACTTAATATATATTGAAAAATATGGGCTAATCGAATATTTAAAAATCATTTTTGTCACTTTCTGGAAAATATTAAATTGAGTATGCAATTAAATATTCTTAAGCTCTGGGTCTGTAAAATAAACTGTGTCAAAAATAATTTTGTTTCAGTAAAAAAGAGGTAACGACGGCTCCCTTTCATAGAGCAAGGAGTTACCTCTTTTTTACGACGCCTGTCAGAGATCTGTTTTCATTCTGTCCGCAAATATAATCTTAAG
>CANGCK010000053.1 GCA_947452295.1 Sphingobacteriia bacterium | reverse complement strand
TTTTTTGTTTTTAATGGACACATGGAATACGCCTAATAAGCATTTTGATTAACATGCAACAATTGCTTATGGCTATTTCATGTGTTTCTATTTTTTGTTTTTAATGGACACATGGAATACGCCTAATAAGCATTTTGATTAACATGCAACAATTGCTTATGGCTATTTCATGTGTTTCTATTTTTTGTTTTTAATGGACACATGGAATACGCCTAATAAACATTTTGATTAACATGCAACAATTGCTTATGGCTATTTCATGTGTTACCTCCACCCCTATTGGGAATTTTTAGTGTTATTAAATATTATGTCAAAAACCATTATATAAAAAAAGAGGCCTTCTTTTCGGAAGGCCTCTTAATATATTGATGTTAATACAAAAAAGTAGAGTTACCTTCCGCTTAGCGTGGTTTCTTAATACGTTTTGTATGTTTATTATTGATCATTGCAGAACAAATATACTAAATAAATGAATTAATCTAATGTAATATCAAAATTTACCAATTGTACAAATTCACTCAATCGTGTATCTACTTCTTGCTTGGTTACTTCTCTAAGGCGTTGTGTTCCGAATTTTTCTACACAAAAAGAAGCCATTGCACTACCAACAATAATGGCTGTTTTCATATTTTCAAAAGAAATATCTTTTGTTTTAGCTAAATGACCAATAAAGCCGCCTGCAAAGGTATCTCCGGCACCGGTTGGGTCAAATACTTCCTCTAAAGGCAAGGCAGGTGCAAAAAACACTTTATCGGCATGAAACAATAAGGCACCATGTTCTCCTTTTTTAATAATCACATATTTGGGTCCCATTTTCATAATGGTAGCTGCAGCTCTTACTAACGAATAATCGCCGCTAAGTTGACGAGCTTCACTATCATTTACCATTAACACATCTACCATTGCCAATGTTTTCTTCAACTCATCCATGGCTATTTCCATCCAGAAATTCATGGTATCCATTACAATTAACTTCGGACGAGTGCGGAGTTGCTCGATTACACTGCGCTGTACTGCGGGCACTAAATTACCCAACATTAAAAACTCACAATCCTGAAAGCTTTCGGGAACAACCGGTTGAAAGTTTTCTAAAACGTTTAATTGTGTATCTAACGTGTCGCGACTATTCATATCCATATGATAGCGGCCACTCCAAAAGAATGTTTTTTCGTCTTTTTTTATTTGAACGCCTTCTAAATCTACATTGCGGGCCGTTAAGGCATCTAATTCTGCTTGTGGAAAATCTCCACCAACAACAGATATTTGTTTTACAGGAGCATAATTAGAAGCGCACCAGGCTATATAAGTACCCGCACCGCCAATAATTTTATCGCTTTTACCAAAGGGGGTTTCTATGGCATCAAAAGCCATTGACCCGACAACTACTAAAGACATAAATTAAATTTTGTTATCGGGGTGCGAAATTAAGGCATTAGCAGCGGATTAACGAATTAAGGATAGGAAGAATTCAAAACTAACAAATATATATTTTTTATATTAATTCATCGCTAACACACGTTAGCATACTATCTTCGCAGTATGGCACGCATCATTATCGACAAAAACAGTTCTCGCAAAGAAGTTATTTTAACCAAGGCCGCTTCGTTATTTAGAGAAAAAGGGTATAAAGCTGCTAGTATGCGCGATTTGGCTGAATCTGTAGGTGTAGAGGCCGCTAGTTTATATAACCATATTAAATCTAAAACAGAATTACTGCATGAAATTTGTTTTGGCGTAGCCAACCGATTTATGCATAAAATGGAAGAAGTGGAGGGAGAAAAAATTTCACCCATCGAAAAAATTGAAGCATTAATTCGCTTTCATATCGATGAAATGATTCTTCACTATGAAGAGGTTTATGTGATGGACAGAGAATGGAAACACTTGTCGGATCCCTATTTGTCTAATTTTCAGAATCAGCGCAGAATGTATCGCAAACGTTTTGCAGCCATTATAGAGCAAGGTATTAGCCTAAAAAACATTAAACCCATCGATGCTTCTACTGCGGTATTAATTTTATTACACGCCATTGGTGGCATTGAAAGTTGGCATCGTTCTACCCAAAAAATTAGTGCCGAAGCATTAACGGCCAATATGATTAGTATTTTAATAGGAGGCATTGCTGCTTCCGCAAAAGGTTAAAAGCTTTAAGCGTATCCCAAATTTCTTACCCGTATATTTGCATTGTGTCTGAACGTAACAATTTTATAGATTATATTAGAATATTTGCCCGTAGTGGTCATGGTGGTGCTGGTGTTAAGCATTTTATGCGTAACAAATTAACAGCAATGGGTGGGCCCGATGGTGGAGATGGAGGACGAGGCGGCCATATTATTTTAAGAGGAAACAGCAATTTATGGACTTTGCTGCACTTGCGTTATTTTAAAAATGTATTGGCCGAACATGGTGAAAATGGCAGTAAAAACAATTGTACCGGACGAGATGGAAAAGACATTATTATAGATGTTCCCCTTGGTACCATTGCCCGTGATGAAGAAACAGGTATACAAGAAGCTGAGATATTAGCAGATGGACAAGAATATATTTGGATGCGTGGTGGAAGAGGTGGCTTAGGCAATAGTCATTTTGCTACACCTACTAATCAAGTACCCGAACATGCGCAACCCGGCGAACCAGGTGTAGAAGGCTGGAAAAATATTGAACTGAAAGTATTGGCAGATGTTGGATTAGTTGGTTTTCCGAACGCCGGTAAATCTACCCTTCTATCGGTTATTACTGCCGCTAAACCTAAAATTGCTAATTACGCTTTTACGACCTTAATTCCACAATTGGGTATGGTTGAATACCGTGATGCAAAATCTTTTTGTATTGCCGATCTACCCGGAATTATTGAAGGTGCCGCCGAAGGCAAAGGCCTTGGTCACCGCTTTTTAAGGCATATTGAACGAAATTCAGTATTGCTGTTTTTAATTCCTGCAGATAGTGCCGACCATAAAAAAGAATTTAACATTCTTCAACAAGAGCTTAAATCATACAATGATGATATGCTTCAGAAAGACTTTGTAATAGCTATCAGTAAAAGTGATATGCTAGATGATGAACTGAAAGAAGCCATTAGTGCAGAATTACCTACCAATATACCTCATGTTTTTATTTCTTCTGTTACCAATAAAGGACTTACAGAATTAAAAGATTTGTTGTGGGAAACACTCAATAAACCCATTCAATAATAATTTTTTATTTAATTGATAATCAGCTATTTATATTTTTTCTATTAAATAGCGGGTTACCTTTTTCTTGTTGTTGTATTAAAGTGTATGGTGTACACTAAGTAATTTTCTTTCGATGCTGATCTTACAAAAATGATCAACAGCTTGCCAAAGTGAAAATAAGTTTCTTTAATTATTTAAACCAATGACAATGAAAAAGCAAGTATTAAACAAATTAGCTAGCAGATTTTTTGCAGGTAATGTATTGGCAGCAGTACTATTTCTTTCTGCAAACGCATCGGTTGCCCCGGTTCGCTATAATCTTGAATCTACCAAAAACAATAGAGCTGTTGTAACATTTAAAGGTACCGATAATAAGGACTATCTTACTTTTCAAGTAGTATACCATAACCCAACTGCTGCTTCATTTAATTTATCAATTACGGACGGTAACGGTGAAGTGATTTTTACTGAAAAATACAATGAGTTTGATTTCAGCAAAACTTTCAAATTATTAAAAGATGATATCAGTAAATTAAATTTCACTATACGTGATGCAAAAACTGGTGAAACTGAAAAATTTAGCGTGAACATCCACTCAATTGTTACCGACAATATAGAAGTGGCGCGTAGCAATTAATTACTTAGTGTTTGGTGAATTTATCATAAGGTTTGGTTTTAATCCCGGTTTTAAGCAGCAATCGGGATTTTTTTATTCTGCTACTGCCCTAATATACTTAATAAATTGTTGTGTTTCTATTTGTTGACCACAATAATTTAAATGATACCATTGTTCAAAAAACAACGTGCTATCCAATATTTTTGGCTCGTTTAATTGATGAATAGACTGAAATGTGTTAACAATATGAGATTTACTTTTATTAATTGATGCAACGTTTTCAGACACATTGGGTATGGGTGTATAACAAATAAATATTTGTTGATTGGGTTGAAAAATGTTTTTCAAAAAATGTAAGTCTGCATGCGTGTATTCCGGAATTATTATGATTTGCTTATTAGCGATAAATTTTTCATTGCAATTTCTGAAAGTGCTTGCTGTGTTATTTAAGATTGAATCTAAATAATTATCTGTACTTACAATAAATGATCCGTTTGTACTTTTGGATCGATGTAATGATATGGATTGGTAATATTTATTCCAATCATAAAAAAATAAAAGTGGATGATGTTTTATTAAATTAATTGTATAATTATAGTTACCTATTTCTTTGTAATTCATTACTCCATCACTTAAAAAGTCTACTTTTTGCAATAAATGATAGGGCACGTAAAGTATAATTTTTTTGTATTTTGAGAAATACTGACCATCGCTGAGGTACTGCAAAAAGGAAGCATTTTCGGTTCCAGGGAAATACAAAAAATCAACTCCATCTTTAATGGAATCTTGTACTGTTGTAAATTGAATATTATGTTGCAGATTTGAACATCCGATTACCAAAATATTTTTACTGACAGTTTTGTCGTCTTGTTTTAAGATAACAATTCCTTTATTAGGATGTAAAAATTGTTGATGTAATCGATATAAACCAATAAATGAATACCCGACATTTAAGAGTAAAAAAGCCAGTAAGAAAGAGATGGTTTTTATTAAAAATCTATTCATTAGAATTGAAAATAAATGAATGTTTGTGTAACACCTTTAGATACGTTGTTGGTTAATGTATAAAAAACCATTTCAAACATTACAAAATAAAAAATCATCAATAGAAATCCGGGTATTTTACGGGTGTTTAAGCTACGCTCATCTTTTCTAAAATACCAATCTATTAAAATCAAAGGTAAGATATAAACAAAAGTGGTTAACCCTATTGGTTTTTCAAAAAATTGAGCTTGATTATGAATAATACTTGTAATTATTTTTGAAATATAATTAATCGCAGCATTTAATGAATGAGCCCTAAAAAATACCCAAGCGATGGTTACTACTGAAAAGGTAGAAAACATTTGCCATAGTTCTTTTAAGTTAGGAAATGTTTTGTTTTGTGCAACTACATCTGTTACATGTTTTCTGTTTTTATTCAAAAGCAGTAAGGGTAAAAACGCACAGGCATGTATACCTCCCCATATTATAAAATTCCAACTTGCTCCGTGCCAAAAACCACTCACTAAAAAAATAATAAACGTATTTCGAACAGTTGCTAATTTCCCTTTTTGTGAACCACCCAACGGGATGTATAAATAATCTCTAAACCACGATGATAAAGAAATATGCCACCTACGCCAAAACTCTGCAATATCGCGAGAGAAATATGGAAATTTAAAATTACTCAATAACTCAAAACCAAATAGTTTTGCAGTACCCAGGGCAATATCCGAGTATCCGCTAAAGTCGCCATAAATTTGAAACGAAAAGGCAATAATGCCAATGATCAAGGAAACAGCGCTATACTGTTCGTAATGAGTAAATGCATTGTCTACAATACCAGCTAAATAATCGGCTATCACTACTTTTTTAAACAGGCCCCATAAAATTAATTTGCATCCTTCTATTGCTTGTACATAATTAAATGTTCTTTTAGTTTGTACCTGTGGCAATAAGTGATTGGCTCTTTCAATTGGACCGGCTACCAGTAGTGGAAAAAAGGAAACGAATACTGCATAATCTACAAAACGTTTAATCGGTTTTTGGTTAGATCTATAGATATCAAATACATACGACATTCCATGAAAGGTATAAAACGAAATGCCAATGGGTAAGGATACATTTAAAAAAATGGGATTTATTTTAAACCCTATTAATGAAAATACTTCTTGAAATTGTGTTGCAAAGAAATTATAATATTTAAAGACAGCGAGTATACCTAGATTATTAATAATACTTAGCCATAAAAAAAATTTTGCTTTTCCCTTATTGGGAGAAGCCACCCAAAAACCATAAAAATAATCTAAAATTGAAGATAGCATTAATAACCCTAAAAATTGAAGACTCCACCAGCCATAAAAAAAATAACTGGCTGAAAGCACCAATAGATTTTGTAGTTGTAGTGATTTATTGAATATAAACCAATACAGTATAAATACAGCAGGTAAAAAAATAAAAAAATCGAAGGAATTAAATAACACTGAGCTGTATTGGTTTTGTTTTAGTATATTAAAAAGGGGTAAACGCTAATAAAATTAGTGTATTTTTTATTTTCAAATAGTAAAGAACCTCTTTGAAAGTATATATTTTTTAAATTGTAGTAATAGATGAATAATGCTAATTAAAAAGCTACCTGAAAGTTTTCTCAGGTAGCTTTTAGCAACTTAAAATATAGTATGATATTATCCTACTGCGTCTGATTTCATACTGCGAGAAGCTTTCTTACGATCTTCTTCATCTAATATTGTTTTACGCATACGAATTGTTTTAGGAGTAACTTCTATACACTCATCTTGCTGAATATATTCCATACACTCTTCTAATGTAAATTGTAATTTAGGGGTAATACGTACGCTATCATCGCTACCGCTTGCACGGTGGTTGGTTAATTTTTTAGCTTCTACAGCATTAACATTTAAATCGCCTGGTTTAATATGTTCAGCGATAATTTGTCCTACATAAACATCATCTCCTGGATCAATGAAAAAGCTACCTCTATCTTGTAACTTATCGATAGAGTATGCAGTAGTGGTTCCTTGAAACTTATTGATTAGAACACCATTGTTACGACCAGGAATTGGTCCTTTCCAAGGTTTGTATTCAATAAAGCGATGCGCCATTACAGCTTCACCGGCAGTATTGGTTAACATTTGAGAACGTAAACCAATTAAGCCTCTTGATGGAATTTCAAATTCAAGGTGTTGCATTTCTCCTTTGCTTTCCATTATTTGCATTTCACCTTTGCGTTGGGTAACTAAATCAATTACTTTACCGCTAAAATCAGCTGGTACATCTACCACCAAATTTTCATAAGGTTCATGTTTTTTGCCATCGATGGTTTTTACCAAAACTTGTGGATTACCAACTGTTAGCTCATATCCTTCTCTACGCATGGTTTCTACCAATACGCCCAAGTGAAGAATACCTCTTCCATATACTAAAAAGCTATCGGCACTATCGGTATCTTCTACTCTCAATGCCAGATTTTTTTCAGTTTCTTTCATCAAACGATCTCTCAAATGGCGTGAGGTAACAAACTTACCATCTTTACCAAAGAAAGGTGAATTATTAATGCTGAACGTCATACTCATGGTAGGTTCATCTACACTAATAATTGGCAATGCTTCTGGGTTTTCTGAATCGGCAATAGTATCACCAATATTAAATTCTTCTAATCCTACTACAGCACAAAGATCACCACAAAGTACTTCAGAAACTTTACGTTTACCCATTCCTTCAAATACGTACAATTCTTTTACACGGCTCTTTTTAATAGACCCATCTGCTTGTACCAATGCAATCATTTGACTTTCTTTGATAGAACCTCTGGTTACTTTACCAATGGCAATTCTACCTAAGAATGAAGAATAGTCTAATGAAGTAATTTGTAATTGCAATGCTCCTTCTGCTACTTTTGGAGCAGGTACATATTTAACAATACCATCCATTAAAGGAAGGATATCTTCTGTTGGTGTTAAGCTATCATTGAACCAACCGTTTTTACCACTACCGTAAAAAGTAGGGAAATTTAATTGTTCTTCTGTTGCATCTAAGTTGAAGAATAATTCAAAAACTGCATCATGCACTTCATCAGGACGGCAGTTTGGTTTATCTACTTTATTAATCACCACTATTGGGTGTAAGTTTAATTGTAGTGCTTTTTGCAATACAAAGCGGGTTTGAGGCATTGGGCCTTCAAAAGCATCTACCAATAAAATAACGCCATCTGCCATTTTCAATACACGCTCCACTTCACCACCAAAGTCACTGTGGCCAGGTGTATCTATCACATTAATTTTAATGTCGTTGTAAGTTACAGCAGCATTTTTACTGAAGATCGTAATTCCACGCTCTTTTTCAAGGTCATTGCTGTCCATAATCAACTCACCAGCGTCCTGATTTTCTCTAAAAACCTTGGTTGCATGTAAAATTCGGTCCACCAAAGTTGTTTTGCCATGGTCAACGTGTGCGATGATGGCAATGTTTCTTATTTCCATTATATTGTATTTGTATCAGTATCAATCACTTACGTAATTTATACGATTTATTTGAGCGGCAAAGGTACGCTTTTACAACGGGGCAACAAGTAAAAATGAATCAATATTATGTTATGAATTGCGCAAAACACAGATTATAGGCAAATGAATCGTTTATATATTGATTTTTATTTTAATTTAATTGGGATTTGCAGTGTGCAGAAGAACAGCTTGTGGTGTAATTTATGCAGAGTGCTTGGTATATCAGGTAAATGATGGTAGTTTTAAAATAAAAAATGCGCGCAGTTAAAATTACGATAGCGATTGTAATAGCCCTTATTGGGATTTACTTTTTAGGCCCACAGCCGGCTAAACCACATTATACTAACACATTGCCAATGGTTCCTGGCAAGGCAGCCGAACTAGAAAAATACATTTCCCTACAAGAAGCTAGTCATAAAATAAAGCCCAACAATGAAGCACGAATAGTATGGGCCAATGATTCGGTAAAACAAAAAACGAAATATGCTATTGTATACCTACACGGGTTTAGTGCATCTCAAGAAGAGGGCAATCCGGTACATAGGGCAATTGCCAAACAATTCGGCTGCAATTTGTATTTGTCGCGCCTCTCGCAGCATGGTATCGACACATCCGAAACATTGCTCAACATTACTGCCGAAAATCTTTGGGAATCGGCTAAAGAAGCTTATGCCATTGGTAAACAATTGGGAGACTCAGTAATATTAATGGGCACATCTACCGGTGGCACATTGGCCTTACAACTAGCAGCAGCCTTTCCAGAAATTAGTGGCCTGCTTTTATATTCACCCAATATTGCAATTAATGATCCCAATGCCTGGTTATTAAACAACCCATGGGGTTTACAAATAGCGCGCATGGTAAAAAAATCAGACTATAATGTAGTTACCAAAAATTTCCCTGCCTACAATCAATATTGGAATAGAATATACCGATTAGAAGCCGTGGTGCAATTAGAGGAGTTTGTTGAAACAAGTATGGTACCTGCTACTTTTGAAAAAGTGCATCAACCGACATTGGTACTGTATTATTATAAAGATGAGCAACACCAAGATCCTGTAGTAAAAGTTTCGGCGATGAAAGAGATGTTTAATCAAATTAAAACGCCTGCAGCATTAAAAAGTATGGTTGCCATACCCAATGCAGAAAGCCATGTATTAGCTTCTCCTATTGTTTCTAAAGATATTGTATCAGTGAAAAAAGAAACCGCTTTATTTATGACAAATGTGTTAAAAATAAAGTCTTTACAACCATAAATTATTTAAGCTTTCCAATAAAAGATAAAGTTAGTTACTTACCTTCAACCAACTAAAACGATTGTTTATGTTTTCAAGCAAAATTGCTGGCATTGGTAAATATTTACCTGCCAATGAAGTTACCAATAATGACCTCACCAAATATATGGAAACCAGTGATGAATGGATACAGGAAAGAACTGGTATACAGGCGCGCAGATATGCCCATCGTACAGAAGAAACAACTACCACAATGGCAGTAGAAGCCGCTAAAATTGCTATTGAAAGAGCAGGCACTACAGCAGAGGAAATAGATTTTATTGTATTTGCAACCTTGTCGCCCGATTATTATTTTCCGGGTTGTGGCGTATTGGTGCAGCGCGCTATGAAAATGAAAGAAATTGGTGCATTAGATATTCGTAACCAGTGCAGTGGTTTTGTATACGCATTAAGTGTTGCCGATCAGTTCATTAAAACCGGTATGTATAAAAACATATTGGTAATTGGAAGTGAAAAACATTCGTTTGGGATTGATTTTTCTACTCGCGGCCGAAATGTTTCGGTAATTTTTGGGGATGGTGCTGGTGCAGTAGTACTTCAACCTGCAACCAATGCAGGACAAGGTATATTAAGCACCCACTTACACAGTGATGGTGAAGCTGCCGAAATATTAGCCATGTATAATCCCGGCACACATGCCAATCATTGGGGAGCAAAAAACTATGCAGATTTTGATGATGCGGAAATTGGTGAAATGTTTTTCAGCAAAAAAATGCTCGACAATGCCCAGCAATTTCCTTTTATGGATGGGCCATCGGTATTTAAAAAAGCAGTTGTAAAGTTTCCGGAAGTAATTATGGAAGCATTGTCTGTAAATAACTATACTACTGCCGATATTGATATGCTTATACCACATCAAGCCAACTTGCGCATTAGTCAATTTGTTCAACAAAAATTAAAACTTTCTGACGACAAGGTTTTTAATAACATACAAAAATATGGTAACACCACGGCAGCCTCTGTACCAATAGCCTTGTG
Source organism: Sphingobacteriia bacterium (assembly GCA_947452295.1). Taxonomy (GTDB): domain Bacteria; phylum Bacteroidota; class Bacteroidia; order Chitinophagales; family Chitinophagaceae; genus Sediminibacterium. The sequence continues at coordinate 8,699 of CANGCK010000053.1, read as the reverse complement.
TGAAGCTTGGGAAGCAGGAAAAATAAAGGAAGGAGATTTAGTTTGTTTAGCTGCATTTGGTAGTGGATTTACCTGGGCAAGTGCATTAATGAAATGGTAGTATTTAGTATTGTTTATTGTTTGTATGGAAAGAAAAATTATTTATTTGATAAACCCTATATCGGGAACGTCGAAGAAAAACAATATACGGTTATTGCTAGAGAAAGAAACCACCCTCAAGCAAATACCTTACATAGTATTACCTACAAGTGCAAACGGCAATTACGAATCGGTTAAAGAATTAATTGTACAAGAACAATATACCGATGTTGTAATGTTGGGAGGCGATGGTACTGTTAACCAGGTTACCAATGCGCTAAGGCATACAGGTGTGCGTTTTGGTATTATTCCTGCCGGATCGGGCAATGGATTGGCCAGAGCAGCCAATATACCTACCAGCATGAAATCGGCATTGCGTATAGTGTTTGAAGGTAAAGCCAAAGCAGTTGATGCATTTACTGTAAATGGCGCATATTCTTGCATGCTCAGTGGAATTGGATTTGATGCACAGGTGGCACATGATTTTGCACAAAAATCATCCCGAGGGTTGTTTACTTATACGCAACAAAGTATCATCAATTACTTTAAAGCCAACCCCTATCAATTTGAAGTTGCTTTAGATAATTTTTCTTTTTATACCGATGCATTTTTTATCAGTATTGCCAATAGTAATCAGTTTGGCAATAATGCCACTATTGCGCCACAAGCAAGTTTATCGGATGGCTTACTAGATATTGTAATTGTACAGAAAATGAACAAAGCCAAATTGCCTTTTGCTATACTTCGACAAATGCGTGGCAATAATAAACTACAACAGTTGGTAGAGGACATGAGCAACAAAAGTGTAATTTATTTTCAAACAGCATCACTTACCATTCGCAATCCTAAATTGGCTCCTCTTCATATAGATGGCGAACCCAAAGAAAGTTTTGAAGAACTACAAATTCAAATCATTAAAGATGCGTTTCTGTTATTACAACCTGAATAAATTAAAAATTCAAAAGTAAACATTCAAAATCCCTTTCTACAAATCCTCCTAACTCATTTTTTTTACTTTTTACTTTTGAATTTTTTACTTAATTGCTTCCAACCGTTTTATTGATTGTAGATTAATGGGATTACTCAATGCATTGGCTATGTCATTTTTTTCGGCAGCGGTAAGATGAAAGCTTAAGCTGGCAGCAGCTTCTTTTTTAGAAGGCATATATTGAAATACGATATGATGGAAGTTGCTGCCATAACAATTAGAAAGATATGCTAACTGATCGTGCTGATTATAGTCTTGCATTTTAAACCAATTATTTTGTAATACTAAAAAGGGTTTGGTAAAAAAACTAGCCAATGAATTTCCGCCAACCGGTTTTTCCCAGTCGTTTTCACTGCGGTCTCTTATTTGAATTAACACAACATTACTGGTATTTTCTTTTAACCAATCTTTATAAACTTCAATAAATCTTAATGCGGTTTCTTGTCCAAAATTATCACGTATACCAGCATCCATCACATCTATAATTGGGTTGGTAGGTAACCATACGTTGGGTAATATATATGGAAATGTTGCATTCATGCGCAATGCAGATAAAATGCTGAGTTGGTTGCTGTTTTGGTCTTTTAAAAACGAGTTGAAATCAATAGCATCTATATCGGCTGAACTTGATGGGGCATTATTTACTGGCGCTTTCATTAAAAATCTCACCGGCCTTGAAGCAATAATCATCTTTCTTCCATCTCTAGTAATAGCTGCATTAAAAAATACTGTTGGTATTAACGCTTTTTGTTCCGCTTCCTGGTAGGCAGATAAGGGTTTGTTTAAAACACCTTCAGTATTGGTATTTAATTTTTGTTCGAATGCATAACCTCTGTCTTTGGTATATTCAAATCCATTATAAGAAAATGTTTGTACCGGCCCTAACAAATCTCTGGTTAGGTATGATGAAAAAATTGGACTTAACAAGTCTTTAGAAATATTGGCAACATATTGTTTAGATTGTAATTGAAGTGGTGCACCCTTTATCTTCTCTACATACAATGCCCTATAATAAGCAGCGCCCAACATACCACCGGAAGCGCCGTTAATCAGTACTGTTTTTTTCATCAACTCCCCATGCAATACACTGTCTAATGTTTGCAAAGTATGCATTGTAAAACAAGCACTGCGAGTGCCTCCACCACTTGTAGAAATAATGTACAATACTGGTTTGTTGGTAGATTGTTTGGCTTTCCAATTTACCAACATTTGTAAATATTGATTTTTGTCTGCCTCCATTGCTTTGGCATTGGCCAATTGAAGAATGGATTCCTTGCTATAAAAAGGGCGGTCGTTTTTATGTACATAATCTAATCCATATGCCTTATTACGTGGGTCAATTATTTCGTGCTGGTACAATACATTGGCTAATAAATACATGACTACAATTAATGGAATGCTCCAGGTGCCCAGCAAAATACTTAAAGCACCAACAAACGCTATTAATATGGCAAAAAACAATGTGTAACTAGCCGCGGCAGGCAATTGAAATAATTGTTGATCGGAACTATATCCTACTAAAATTAAAAAAACAAAGGCTAGAACTATTGCTAATATAGCAGATACATGGTGCCTGTTAAATATACTTTCTAAAAACGCAGGATTATAATGCCTTACATCCCTTGGTTTTCTTAACCTGAATTTTGCTGTTAAAAACCAATCAATACGTATGTCTGTTTTTTCTGAGCCGGTTGTTTTATTTGGATGATATGTATGGTATTGTTTATTCGCCTGAATAATTTCGTTAGATAGTGTATAATAAATTGTTTTATCGGCACTAAAAAAATATACAAAAGCAATCATCAAACAAATGAGTAACCCGCCTAAATAACCACCAGCCAAAAGCACAATTTCTCCTAATGGCAATAGTTCTCTATAATGTGCATACTGCACAGCTTCAACCAAATAATACAGTAAAAATATTAATGGAATAATTGCATTATTTATACAATACTTTAAAAAGGGTTGCGCGTTGGTAGCTAAAAATTTTAAGTTGTTGCTGTGTAGCGTAAATGTAGTAATGTTCCAGCTCATAAAAAATACGCCAGATGTAAACCCTACTATTGCAGTACTTAATGCAGATATTTCACCAAAATATTCGGGAGCTAAAAAAAGTGAATCTGCCCCGGAAGCCTTTAAAAAACCTCCGCCCACTGTAGAAAATAATAAATACCAAATGAATAAAAATATTTGATAGCGCCTAAAATGCAGCAAAAAAAGTTGAATAGGCAATGAATAAAAAATGCCAATCCCGTATTTCTTCATATTTGTAAGAGGGTTAAATATGTTTTAGTGCTGCATAGAACAAAATTATTTTGTTTCAGATTGATTGGCTGTAACATAAAAAATCATGACGAGTAGCAGCAACAATACCATTCCTACTAATTGATGCAACTGTGCCATCCATTCAAATAGCCCCCATTTACCCGGCACAATGCCTGTGCTGCTTAATACAGTAACAATGCCCAACCCTACTTGAAGCAGTACTATTATTAATGGCCATTTTTTGATGCGGTTAAACAATGGTGTACCATTTGTGGCAAATAGTGTTTTAGACCAGATAAGGATAATGATGAGAATCATATATGCCAATCCTCTATGAACAAAATGCACCAAAATGGTATTGTCTATAAAATTCAACAAAAAGGGTTGGTGACTAAACAATGATTGAGGAAACCATTCGCCATTAATTGTGGGCCAGGTAGCGGCCACATTGGCTGCTTTATGACCGGCCATTAATGCGCCATACATGAGTTGTAAGAACACAATTACAATAAGCCAGGTATTGGTTTGATTTATTTTTTTATGGTAAAAACGTTGAGTAGAAGCAATACTTAATTGAAAAGCAAACCAGCTGGTATAACAAAGTAAACCCATGGCCATAATAAAATGCAATGCCAATTTTGTAGGCTTCACATATACCGCATCGCCTGTTAAACCACTTGCTACCATTATCCAACCAATTAAACCTTGTAAAGCCCCTAGAAAAAACAATACAATAAATGGCGTAATCATTTCTTTTTTCAATGATTTTTTTACCAAAAACCAAATAAAGCCGACTGCAAAAACTAGTCCAATTGTTCTGGCCCATAAACGATGAAACCATTCCCAAAAAAAGATGAATTTAAAATTACTGAGGGTAAAATCGAAGTTCAGAATTTGAAATTGTGGGGTTTGCTGGTATTTTTTAAAGGCTTCTATCCATTGTTGTTCATTTAATGGCGGCAATGATCCGGTTATTACATCCCACTGGGTGATAGACAATCCGCTACCTGTTAACCGAGTTATGCCACCCAGGGCAATTTGTACAATCGTCATACCCACGCCTATTAAGAGCCAGATAGCTACTTTTTTAGTTGATTGATTCATTGTACTCATTTGCTTGATTTTTGAATTGGGAGCAAAGGTAAACTGAAGTTTTGACTGTTCACCTTAACTTTTCAGTTACTTTTGCAATTATGTTACCATCTTTTTATCAAGACGAATTGATTGAGGCGGGTTGCGATGAGGCCGGAAGAGGTTGTTATGCCGGGCCTGTTTTTGCCGCAGCAGTCATTCTTCCCAAAGACTTTAAGCATCATTTGCTGAACGACAGTAAGCAAGTGGGTGAAAAACAAAGATGGGCTTTGCGGGAAGTAATAGAATCTCATGCCATTGCATGGTCGGTGGCGAGTGTTGATGCCGAAGAGATCGATCAAACCAATATTTTAAAAGCCAGCATTAAAGCCATGCATTTGGCCATTGCACAGTTAAAAACAAAACCCGGCTTTTTAATTATAGATGGCAATCGTTTTACTCCTTACAAAAAAATACCCCACTTGTGTATTGTAAAAGGTGATGGTAAATATGCATCTATTGCAGCTGCAAGTATTTTGGCGAAAACATATAGAGATACTTATATGGAAAAAATACATGCGCAATTTCCGCAATACGGATGGAATAAAAATAAGGGGTATGGAACGTTGGAACACCGCATTGGGATTGAAAAAAATGGACTATGCATCCATCATCGAAAGAGTTTTAATATTACCGTACAACAAATGGCTTTTGATTTTTAGTAGTTATCCCAGGTGCCTGCACCTAAGCGAATTAGTTCGTACTCGTCTTTGGTACAATCTACAATAGTAGAAGGAATCATCCCTCCATTACCCCCATCAATTACAATATCAACCAGCTTTTCAAATTTACGGTGCATCAGTTCGGGATCGGTATATTCTTCCACCATTTCTCCCGGCAAAGAGGCCGAAAGTAAAGGATGTGCTAAGTTTTCTACAATGGTTCGGGCAATTAAGTTATCTGGGATTCTTAACCCAACTGTACTTTTTTTGTTTTGCAAAATCTTTGGAACTTCTTTGCTGGCGTTTAAAATAAAAGTATACGGACCTGGTAAATAACTTTTCAATAATCTATACAATGGCGTGTTAATGCTTTTACAGTATTTGCTTAGATCACTCAAATCATTACAAATAAAGCTCAGGTGGGCTTTAGCAGGATCTACCTGTTTTATTCTGGCAATGCGCTCGATGGCTTTTGGTTGAAAAATATCGCATCCAAGGCCATAAATAGTATCGGTAGGATAAATAATTACTCCGCCAGACAACAAACAATCTACTACTGTTTTTATATGCCTGGGATTAGGATTTTCGGGATGTATCTGCAAGAGCATACACAAAGATAACTGAATTTTAAACGTTCAATTATTTGATTGATTTTATACATTGTATTACCAAAAAAGACGGCCTTGTGCCGTCTTTTTCTTGTTTGTAACCCCCCGATTAATAATTAATGAAATAACTTAAATAGTCACCATTTAACTATTTCATATAATAAAAGTACGGCTGCAATCAGGTGTAAAAAAGGTAGCAAATACCTGATTTTAACAGGTGAAAATACCATTAAAAACAGGTAATTGTACGCATAGCATAAGGTTGCAATTCTTTTAAATTCGATATATGTAATAACAATTAAGCTAACAGTTCATTCAATTATTATTATGATAAAAATTGCTTTAATAGATCCAGAGGTAATAATGCGAAAGGGTTTGGCATTATTAATACAAAGTTTTACTAATTACGAAGTTGTGATTGAAGCCAATAATGGACAAGATTTTATTGATCAACTGCGTGCAAATGGTAGCCAACCCAATATTGTTATTACAGATATTACTATGCCGATAATGGATGGTTATGCAACAGTACAGTGGGTAAAAACACAGCTGCCTTTAACCAAAATAGTGGTACTTACCCGCGAGTTAAATGATCGATCTATTGTTGCGATGCTAAAAAATGGGGTAAATGCTTATGTCAACAAAAATATCGACAGCGTAGAACTATCTTCAGTTTTAGATGCCGTTTATAACAAGGGTATCTATTTTAATGACCTCCTCTACAAAAATGTATTACATACCCTTCACAACAATGTAGCCGAAGAACAAAACGATTATCAACGACTCGTTACACTGCCCGAAAGAGAAAAAGACTTTTTAAAATGGCTCTGTACAGAAAAAACATTGAAACAGATTGCTGCGGAAATGCATGTTAGTCCGCGAACCATCGATGGTTACAGAGATCATCTCTTCGAAAAGATTAAAGTATCGAGCCGTATTGGCCTGGTACTATTTGCAATAAAAAGTCAGCTGGTAAGATTATGATTTAATTTCCCAAACTTCTCTACCACGTATTAATTTATCTAAATCGCCTTTTCCTTTTGAGGCAATGGTTTCATCAATTTGAAGTGCCATCATTTCCTCGTAAGTAGGACGCTCTGTTTCGAAGAATACACCAAACGGACGAGGGTAATGCCCTCCTTCTTTATTGGGATTATCGAACATACGGATTAATATTTGTGCTTTGTAGAAATCTTTTTCATCATGTACCCATAAATCATCGGCTGAATATTTTTCGCCTAGCTCTACTACTTCTGGCTTAAAGCCATTTAAGCGAATACCCTTGTTTTGTGTAGCACCAAAAATCATTGGTTTGCCATGTTCTAAAAAGAGTACTTCTTCTGCTTTAGTAGATTTTTCGGTAAATATTTCAAATGCTCCATCATTAAAGATGTTACAGTTTTGATAGATTTCTAAGAAAGAAGAACCTTTGTGTGCATTAGCACGTGTAAGCATGTATTGCAAATGTTTAGGGTCTCTATCCATTGAGCGACCAATAAAGCTGGCATCTGCACCCATTGCCACTGCTAAAGGGTTAAACGGATGATCGATACTACCAAATGGTGAACTTTTGGTGATTTTATTTTCTTCCGATGTAGGAGAATACTGGCCTTTGGTTAAACCATAAATTTGGTTATTAAAAACCAACAAATTCACATCGAAATTTCTTCTCAACATATGGATAGTATGGTTGCCACCAATACTTAAACTATCTCCATCACCCGATACGATCCAAACACTTAATTCAGGGCGAGCTGCTTTTAAACCGCTGGCAATAGCCGTAGCTCTACCATGTATGCTGTGCATACCAAAAGTGTTCATATAATAAGGAAAACGGCTGCTACAGCCAATTCCACTAATAATTGCAATGTTCTCACGCGGCACACCAATAGTGGGCATTACTTTTTGCACTTGTGCCAATATAGAATAATCTCCACAACCCGGGCACCAGCGCACTTCCTGATCGGTCACAAAATCTTTTGAGGTAAGGGTCGGTGTGTTTATTGTTTCTGCACTCATTTTAGCAGTATTTTATATTGAAAATTACTTAATTCAAGGTTGAAAGGTACAAAATGTAGGTGAAAAATGATGATTTTTCGTTTAAGACTTTATCAATTCCTCCCAATATTCAGCAGCTCTTCTGGTATGTGGTATAACAATAGTACCCCCAACAATGTTGGCAACAGCAAAAATTTCGTACAACTGTTCGGTAGTTACCCCTAATTCATAGCTCTTACCCAAATGGTATTTTATACAATCGTCGCAGCGCAATACCATACTGGCTACCAATCCCAACATTTCTTTTGTTTTACGGTCTACCGCCCCATCTTCATAAGTATTGGTATCGAGGTTCCAAAGACGCTTCATCACCAAATTGTCTTTACTTAAAATCACCTCATTCATCTTTGCACGGTAATCATTAAATTCATTAATCATTTCACTCATACTTGTTCCATTTTGCTGCAAAAATACATCAGCGGTAATTTGTACAGAATAAATGTTTGTAATTTAACAGTAGAATTTTCAAAATTCAAAATTCAAAAGTAGAGACGTTATGCTGGCGTCTTCAATCTAAAAATATACACATATGAAAACACTTTGGGTATTAATACTGTTCCCAATTATAGGATGGAGCCAATCTGCCAAAGAAACCATAAAAGTTACCGACCTATTAAAAGTTAAACAAATGAGTGCTTTAACCATTCAACCCGGTGGCACCAAAGCTGCATTTGTATTGAATAGTATTGAACCTGAGGCAGATAGCAAATGGGAATACAAATACAACAACCAAATATATATTGTACCACTTGATGGAACAGAAGCACCCAAAGCATTAACTACCCGTGAAAGTGCCTCACAACCTGCCTGGAGTCCCAATGGCAAACAATTGGCTTTTGTAAGGTCTGTAGAGGGGAAACCACAAATATTTTTACTATCGTTAGATGGAGGAGAAGCCATTCAGCTCAC
>CANGCK010000052.1 GCA_947452295.1 Sphingobacteriia bacterium | reverse complement strand
GTTTTTCCGTTTTCTTCTAATAGGTCTTTTACTACTTGTGCCTGATTGGGTTGAAGATTGCCAAATGGGGTGTTTTCAGGTTTGTAGTACTTACCTTTTGATAGTTTGGCAATCTTGCCCGAAGCCACCATACGATTAAGGGCTTTTATCACAGCTTCTTTTTGGTTCACCGCTGTATTAAAATCGGAATAGGTGAATACATACCCAGTAGGCAATCTATCTATAGTAAATGCTATGTATTGGGATATTTTCATCTTTTTATAGTAAAGCAAATATAGTTTAAATGTCCAGTTTATTATAAAAATAACTGGACATTTATTTTACTTTATAAATAGGGTAATGCCTTTTCTGATTTTTTCAGCATATTTTGTTGATGTCTTTAGAATAGACGCCAGATTGCTTGTATAAAACCTGCTTCAAAAACTGTTGTCGATGAATTACTATTTAAATTATTTTTGGTTATTTCGGTGTTTTTGCTAAAGTCATTATCTCCAATTTGTTGAACATCAAAAGCATCTTTGAAAGTATTTTTAAATTTTTGTTCAAATAGCAATAAGGTTTCTTTATCTGGAGGTGTTTTTATTGAAGGTCTATGCTTGTTTAAATATAGTAATTTCAAGTATTGCAAGTACCCTGCAAAAAATAATGCAGCGTATTTATAAAGCCTATTTCTTTAGAAAGTTACGCATATTAATTGCCAATCAAAAAATCTCCCTTTAAAAAGAACAAGACGTATTTAAATCAATATAAAAAATCGAATTAAAAAAATAGAATATATATGTCAGTTATTAGTAAGCATCAGAATTTTTCAATTGAATCAATACCTCTTGTAACTGCTGTATATTGCCACTTCAAAGAAGGAATGCCCCAAGTATTGATAAATACTTTTTTCCATTCACCACCTTGTGCTTTATTACAGGTAATTGCATGACCATATATCAACCGCAATGCACCTATATATCTATCATCTGAAGAATCCGCACTTTCCCTGAATATTTTATTTTTAGTATATCGTTGTCGTCTAAGTTCATTTTCCTGATTCAGTTGAATTTTGCCGCCTATATTAATAATGGTTTCTAACAAAGCATAATCATCAATGATTGTTTCTACTTCTGTAAAAAGCAATTTTATTTTTACTGCCACAAAATGTAAACCAGCAACTTGTTCTTGAATATTCCAATCTACTTCTACAAGTTCTACATGATCACCATTATACAATTTTGAACCATTTCGTTTCCAATTTTGAGTTACCATTAACAGGTCACCAGATTCAAGTATTTTCTTTGCTTTACCAAATATTTTCTCTCTAACTAAATTATTAAATAATTGGTTAGCTTTATGAGAAACGCCAATGGAAATATTGTCTTCCAGCCCGTTTTTTTTAATTGATGTTACATAATTATCTACAGCAGAATAAATGTTTCTGCTCTGTGTGCCTAATATTGGATGCGCCGTTTTTTGTTTATCAATTGCATTTCTTATATCAGTTGCATTTTGTAATATATAACTTCCATCTTCTTGTCTTTTAACCTCTGTTAATAAATATGCTGTGCCCTTTAAGTTAAAAGTGCTTTCCAAAAATACTTTGTTTAACGCATAAGACAATTTCTCACCAATAGGGGGGAGTTGATAATGATCACCCAAAAAAATAATTTTATTATTTACATTGGCATTTTTGATATAACTAATTAGATCGAAAATTAGGCCGGCATTTGCTTGAAACATACCTCCATCGGTATTTATTTCTTTCGGTATCATAGAAGCTTCATCGATAATATATAGGGTGATGTTTTCATTAGTTTTTTGATTTAGTTCAAAAAAAACATTACCTGTATTAGGATCAGTAGAAGGTTTATAAATCATAGAATGAATAGTAGAAGTTGTTGATTTAGCTTTTCTACCTAAAATTCGAGCAGCCCTACCTGTTGGTGCGGCAATTTTATATGGCATTCCTAAACTATTCAAATAACTAATTAATGCTGCTGTTACAGAAGTTTTACCTGTACCGGCAGCTCCACAAAGAACTAAAAAATCATATGCATTTTCTTTTTGTACAAAATGTTCCATTGCGCTAAGAACAATAGCTTGTTCTTTAGTTGGGTTGCTGAAATGGAAGTGTTCTAATATGCTCTTTTGCATAGGTTTACTTTAGTATTTAACACAATTTAAAAAATATAATTTACAGGTCTTATTATATAAATAAGTTTTTTATGACAATGTTTATATTCAAATCTTGATTTAATTAAATCTTCACTGAAATTTTTCATAGAAAAAAGTGCGTGCATACGCTACCTCACCATTTTCTCAATCCTTATTTTAATGGATGCTTTACTGGTAGACACAAAGAATAACACCAACACATTTTATAGAGGTATAGTCTCAATCCTTATTTTAATGGATGTTTTACTGGTAGACTTTTTAAAAAAATCTTATGAATAAATTCGGAATAGGGTCTCAATCCTTATTTTAATGGATGCTTTACTGGTAGAATTAAGGGTATATCGGAGGCGGAAATGCTCGAAGACAGTCTCAATCCTTATTTTAATGGATGCTTTACTGGTAGTGATGAAATTTGTCCTGAAGAAGTATCGAAAATAGAGTCTCAATCCTTATTTTAATGGATGCTTTACTGGTAGAACAAGTTCTTAACATATCGAGATTGAGTTAAAAAGTCTCAATCCTTATTTTAATGGATGCTTTACTGGTAGAAACAGTAAAAATTATCATTGGCAACGACTCAAAAGTGTCTCAATCCTTATTTTAATGGATGCTTTACTGGTAGTAGTTGTATTACCATCTAACGAATTAAAGGACGGAGGTCTCAATCCTTATTTTAATGGATGCTTTACTGGTAGCTTGGGTTCGTGTGGGTCTTCCTGGCGAAGGGCTTAACCTGTCTCAATCCTTATTTTAATGGATGCTTTACTGGTAGTGCATTCGGTAGAAAGTGTAAATATGTAGCAAATAAGTCTCAATCCTTATTTTAATGGATGCTTTACTGGTAGCTTCCTTGGTCACTGTCGATGGATACCAGACAAATCCGTCTCAATCCTTATTTTAATGGATGCTTTACTGGTAGCAACGCCCACCGGCTATTTACTCAAATCCTCAATGTCTCAATCCTTATTTTAATGGATGTTTTACTGGTAGAGTAATGATGTCAGGCGGTCAATTTGCAAGCAAGCTAGTCTCAATCCTTATTTTAATGGATGTTTTACTGGAAGAGAACAAGATAGAAGTACTATTGTCTCTTACATAAGAGGTCTCAATCCTTATTTTAATGGATGCTTTACTGGTAGTGCAAACAGCAAATGCGGAAATGAAACATTGGTAGGTGTCTCAATCCTTATTTTAATGGATGCTTTACTGGTAGAAAATGCTTCTGATGAAGTAATTGCAAAAATGCCTTAATGTCTCAATCCTTATTTTAATGGATGCTTTACTGGTAGTCTCAATGAAAAAATATCAAGTAATTAAAAAAAATAATGTCTCAATCCTTATTTTAATGGATGCTTTACTGGTAGTCTATATGTAGAGGACAAAATGCCCCTGATTCAGGGTAGTCTCAATCCTTATTTTAATGGATGCTTTACTGGTAGCGTTTTTAATTTAGTTGAAACAGAAAAAGAAGTAATGTCTCAATCCTTATTTTAATGGATGTTTTACTGGTAGAATATTTAAAATTTTTAATAATCAAAACAAAACAAAGTCTCAATCCTTATTTTAATGGATGCTTTACTGGTAGTCTATTGGTTTACTTTAATCAAAGCAACCTTTGATAAATAGTCTCAATCCTTATTTTAATGGATGCTTTACTGGTAGCTCAATTACTCACCACTATGGGGCAAATTGAATTCATGTCTCAATCCTTATTTTAATGGATGCTTTACTGGTAGTACGTGATTTCTTGCTAAAAAATGCAACGGAGTTATGTCTCAATCCTTATTTTAATGGATGCTTTACTGGTAGATACGGCAAAGATGCAGCAAGTGTACAGGCAAGTGAAGTCTCAATCCTTATTTTAATGGATGCTTTACTGGTAGAGAGACTAATGGGTGAACCCATCAACGACAGAAAGTCTCAATCCTTATTTTAATGGATGCTTTACTGGTAGAAGTTTATCAACCCATACGGCAGTAAAAGCCTTTCTCGGTCTCAATCCTTATTTTAATGGATGCTTTACTGGTAGAACAGTGGACTTTGCAAAGTCTCAGCCTCATTTTGGTGAGGTCTCAATCCTTATTTTAATGGATGCTTTACTGGAAGACGGTATCCATTAACAATTAAAATCAAATTACAATGACAAGTCTCAATCCTTATTTTAATGGATGCTTTACTGGAAGGACCGTAACGCAGTGTTTAAGGGCATAAACAAATTGTCTCAATCCTTATTTTAATGGATGCTTTACTGGAAGTGGTGTCTTACATTCGCCGTACAGACCGTAACGGAGTGGTCTCAATCCTTATTTTAATGGATGCTTTACTGGTAGTAAATTTAAGCAGCACCTTGGTATTCAGGAATTAAAGTCTCAATCCTTATTTTAATGGATGCTTTACTGGTAGACCAAGACGCTTCTCAGGAAGTAGTTGCAAAAAGTCTCAATCCTTATTTTAATGGATGCTTTACTGGTAGTAATTATGGCGAAGTTATCATTCATGAGTGTTGCTGTCTCAATCCTTATTTTAATGGATGCTTTACTGGTAGTTCCAGGTGGTTTAAGACTAAAAGACGGAACTGTTGTTAAGTCTCAATCCTTATTTTAATGGATGCTTTACTGGTAGCTAAATTTAAGCAGCACCTAGGAATTACAGAATTGAAAGTCTCAATCCTTATTTTAATGGATGCTTTACTGGTAGTAATTCAACAAAATTATGGTCAAGGTTGGGAAGATGTGTCTCAATCCTTATTTTAATGGATGCTTTACTGGTAGCAATTTATTTTGGTTTCTTACCATTTCGTGGTGGTTGTCTCAATCCTTATTTTAATGGATGCTTTACTGGTAGTCTTATATGTCAAGAAAATAATACGGACGGTTTTGTTGTCTCAATCCTTATTTTAATGGATGCTTTACTGGTAGTCATTGAAGACGGCGACTTGAATGCAGCGTGTCTCTGGTCTCAATCCTTATTTTAATGGATGCTTTACTGGTAGCTAAGCTCTGCAATGTGCAAAAAATTCAAATTGGACTGTCTCAATCCTTATTTTAATGGATGCTTTACTGGTAGAATTAGTTAAAATTGAGGAAGGGTATGCGTTAGGATGGTCTCAATCCTTATTTTAATGGATGCTTTACTGGTAGTATAATGTTAGCCACAGTTATGTTGGACGGAACTGTAGTCTCAATCCTTATTTTAATGGATGCTTTACTGGTAGGTTCAAGTATCAGCTCAGGAATTTAATGTGTTCAAACAAGTCTCAATCCTTATTTTAATGGATGCTTTACTGGTAGCTCTATCGGTGAGCCAACAGATATGTTCTATAGAGTCTCAATCCTTATTTTAATGGATGCTTTACTGGTAGAATTCATTTTTAACCATAAAAAATCAAAACCATGAAAATTGTTAAAGTCTCAATCCTTATTTTAATGGATGCTTTACTGGTAGTCTACCCGCTGTAAAGTATTGAATATAAATGACTTAAAATGAATTTCCTTTCAATAGTTTCAAGTTTATGCATTCATAAAAATATTTACAGTGTAAATATATTAAAAAAACAGCGTATTAGGTGGGTCAACTATTAAATCAATATTTACATTATTACCGATTAATTTCATACTTCTTACATCAGAGATATTTACTGGTACCAACATAATACTATCTTTATTTTCATAAAATTCATTGATATCTTTTAATACCGTATATATTTCGTTAAAGTTTACAGCAGTTGTATTTATCATATAAACCGATTTTTGAATCCTTACACAACCCTTTGATATTAAAAATTTAGCAATTAATTTTCTAACCTTATTACTTTCTATGTCATATAAAATTAGCACATTCATATTCAAACTTTTTTTGGGTGAACTTTGAATGATTCCTAAGATTAGTTTAACTCGTTCAGATAAATTAGCCAAATCATCTATTTCACCAGAGATAACTGGAATATTATTACCTGATTTTTTTAATAGCAACAATTTTTCTTTTAAATTAAATTCAACATTATGTGGTTTAGACATCTAATAAATCCTAAAAGTTTGTTTTTAATACCGTTACAATCATCTGTCCTAGTTCTGCATTGCTGCCCGTTTTGGTAGTTGCTACAAAACTATATCCCTTCTTGCCATAAAATATATTTATTTCAGCCCATTCATTTTGCACCCTCACCTTAATTTGTTTTCCATACGATATTTTGTTAACTGTTTCTACTGTCATATTGTATTCAACCAGTACTTTTTCCATTTTCTGCCAATCTCTATCCAACTCTTCAGGTTGAAAAATTATTTTTTCTTTTTTAACTTTTAATGGATTAATTCTATCGCGAATTTGCTGCATAATATCATTTCCGGGCTCTTTAGAATCTTTATATAAACTCTGCTCTTCGAGGTGTAATTCCTCTGAATTTTTAGACTTTTCCTGAAAGTTTAATGATAGTAATTTAATCTCTTGCTGATAGCTTTCTTCATTTACGTATAATTGGGGATCTATTTCTATGCAATTTTCATTGTAATATATTTCTTCGTCAATACTTAAAAAACAACACCTACTTACATCACTTGTTTTTATATCTAACACTCCATATAAATTATATTCTTCCGCAATTGTATAAGAAAACTTTTTATAAAAAATAGAATAATAACCTGAGTCTGATATTTTATCTGACAATTTAAACATCAGTTTCAAACCATCCTGACCTGGAGATATAAAGAGCATAAAAACTCTCTGGTCGTTACATAGCCGATTTTTTAAATTATACAATTCTTTGTCTGATTTAGAAATATGGTCTATATCTATTACAAAATATTGTGTATATGCAAAATTCTCTTTTTTTCTAATGCCAGGTTTAAATAAACCACAAACAAAATAAGGGAGCTGCGTTTTCAATCTTTTATAGAGTTGAAGATCTACCAATTTAATAGCCCGTAGTTGACTTATTTTGTCATACAAATCACCCTTAATTTCTTTAATTTGTTTAACTATTTCTTCTTCTGTAATTATTTGCATTACATCATTTGAAGTAACTAAGTTTTTTCCGATCATGAACATAATCATGCATTTTTTTGAAAAAATTGAGCTAATTTTTGTGCTTCTAAATCTAAGTGAGTTTGCCTGCTGCGTTGATTGCCGGCATATTCAATGATTTCTGATAAATAGTCATTTACTGATTGTATTAGAATTCTTTTAGACAAAGTATCTAATCTACAGGCACCTGTATCATCATCATAACTAAACAAATCTTTTTGAATTGATTGGGTAATACAAAGTTGTATAACAACATAATCCATCCATAATCGAAATTTTTCTATATAATCATAAACCATTGCAGGCCTATTGTATTCGTCTCTGTGAAACACGCCTACATATGGGTCTATACCAGCTTTTATTAATGCGCCTTCTACTTTGCCGTACAACATCCCGTAAGCATAATTGAGCATTGCATTAAAAATATCTTTTGCAGGCATTCGCGATCTGTTTTCATACTTAAATTCATCGGGCATTATATACACTAAAGTTTCAAAATATTTCTTTCCGGCTTGTCCCTCCCAGCCTCTCAACGAAGGCGCTATTTCACTCAACACCTCTGCTTCTGCATTTGTAATTTTATTTTTATAATCGTTTAAACTATTAATTGCAAACTTAAATATATTATGCCCTTTTATATCTTCTTTACTAGGTTGATAAGTTAGCAACAAAGCAATTTGATTGTTTATTTTTTCTGTAATTAATTCTTTTACCCATTTAATTACCTTTTTAGAATATATAAAATTTAATTGAGATCTTCTGATACTACTAATAGACCCATACTGAATACTCCACACCCTCCCTTCTGGCATGCCCATGTCATTTACAAATAAAATATCTATTTCGTGTTTAATTGCTAAAAAAATTGCATCACTACTTACTTTTGCCGATTTTCCGAGAGAAATAGATTTTATTTTCTCCGGCAAAAAAGTTTGTCTGCCTTCTTCTGTTATTATCAACAGTAAATTATTTTCTTTTTGTAAAATAGCACCAAAAGAATTAATAATTAAATTCATACATTAAATATTAATTAGTGATTTTAAACTTCAACATATTTTGATAAATTAATTTATCGAATAATGCAATTTTTTGTGTTTTCATTTGTTTGCTGTTAAAGGATATTTCTATTGCATTTTTAATTAATTGAAGTATATCTAATCTTGTCAAACTTGGGCACATCGAAACTGCCAACAATATATTCTCTGTAATAGCTCCACCCGATATGCCAATATTATCTGTATTTATAGTTACCATTACACCGCCATCCAAATATTTTTTTAATGGATATTCTTTAGTAGAACCCACCATTGGCTTAAACCCTTTAATTTGATAATTGGCTAGTGGACACATTTCTACGCCTATTTTTCTATCAATTACTGTTTGTAACAAAGAGGGGCTATCAATTAAATGCAATGCATGACCTAATCGCCTCGCATTTAACTTGTAAACTGCTTCCCAAATTCCTTCAGCACTATCATTCTCCCCTGCATGAGCTGTTATTGCTAAGCCACATCGATGAACTCCAGTAAAATCAGCTGTAAAATAACCGGCCCTAGTTTCTTCCGATTCGTAGCCTGCTAAGTCCACACCAACAATTTTACATTTATTGGTATGTAAATTAATTTCCTGATGTTGAACAGCTGTAACCGCTAATGCAAGATGTCTGCTGATTGACGACATGTCGCCATTTTTCTTTCGGGTGGCAATCAAAATTAAATTTACCTGACAAAGTTCTTCTTCAACATCCAATTGCATGCAATCATCAAATTGTTTAATTATAAATTGCAATACATCCCAACTACTCATTTTATCTGACCTATAATTATCCGGAGAACATCTTACCTCGGCATACTTTACCTGCTGGCTTTTAAAATGAACATAAAGCAATTTTATTTGCTGTTGTAAACATCCCTCATCAAACAACAGAGTAGATCCATTTGCATCACCCAAATGCATATAGGTGTCTAAGCTAATTGTATTGTCAGGCAATGGCCAATTAGGCGGCTCAGGTATAACTTGCGTATTTATTATTTTTTCTGGATGAATGGCTGCTTGCCTTACTAAGGCTAAGTTTTTTCCACTTGTAGCAAAACCACCTAAATGACAATGCAAGTCTATTTTGGGCAATGCCGCTACCCATGCTTGGTCATTAAGCAGATCTACTTTTTCTCTTAACCATGCTAACTTATCTGTAGGTAATAGCAATAATGATTGAAAAGGATATTCGTTTACTAAATAAGTAGAAAAATGTTCTTGCACCCTTGTTATCACATCATGAATGTGGCTAGAGATATTAAAAGCAATAGGTTTTTGAATATAATGTATACCACTGTTAGTTTCTGATATTTTTTTTTCAATAACATTAATACCCCATAAATTTCTAAATGTTTCCCAACCGGGTTCTATTCCCATGTCTAAAGAAACTGCCAGCTGCTGTACAACCAATTGCTCCATTTCAACAGGATCTTTGGTGCGATTTTCATTTAAAACATGAAATACATTATAGGCTCCAAATAAATGTGCTGCTTTGTACATGCATGCCGACATACTTTTCATACCTCCAGCCAAACAAACATTAGGCAACTGTTCTTTAACTTTACTAGTATACCAACTAAATAAGCTTTCCTGATATATAAAATGATCTTCGGGAGTATCTATCCCTTTGTAGTTTTTTATAATGGTAATACTATGAGGTAGTCTAATATTTTCAAAATACTGATTTAATGAAGTATAATCAGATTGATTATTGTTGGTGCCAATGATATGGACAGCATTTGTTTCGGCTTTTTTTAATAAATAAGCCATTATTACCACACCAACGCTGGTACCTGAAGTGACCAATAAAGGACGTTGCATTTTTTTCATAATATTATCTTTATCAAATCATAATTTCATAAATAACCTGAATAATTTGATTAAATATTCCCGTTGGAGGCAAATTGAATAATTGATGCATTTTATCGCCAAATGCAACAAAAGGTCTAAAATCTGCTTCTTTTATTAATTTACCTTCGTGAGCATATTTATTTCTTAAAGTATCTATTCCTACAGTCTGTGAGTTACCATTATTTCTCAAGTAAAAAGAATTGACTGTTTTTATTTCTTCGGTTATTGTGTTACAAATTGGGTTGGTAATTGCTTCAGCTAAAGCTATTTTAAAGGGAACATTAGCTCCATTTAACTTACTGAGATCTATAGAATCAGGTAAAATAAAATTATTAAAAATTTCTCCGTTATTTAGGGCATGTAAAAACTTTTGAAATTTATCACCATATACGTCAACCTCAAATTCCGGAGCAGCATAATTAATTACTGATGTAAGAAAATTTTCAATAAAAATAGAATAAAATAAACTAGCCTCACCATATTGCTGCGTATTATACTTCCAATCAGCAATTGATAAAAGTACACATGCAGATAAATAATTGTTCAAACTCATTAAAGATGAAAATGCGTCATAATTTTGGGTAAAACAGGTTAATCCAAGAAATTGCTCTTTAATTTTTGGATCTACTGTTGCTTTACCCAAAAAATTGGTAGCAGCAATAGAAACAGCTTGCTTAACATTGTTATTCATCAATGCATTAGCAAACTCTAATGTATTGATAAGCGGTTTGTTATTTGATACAGTATTTCGCAATTTATATAAAGTTAATGCACTATTGAATTCTCCCATATAAGCAAGTGCGCTTACCTGTTCTTCTACAATTACATTTTTATACTCAATTAAAGACTGTTCTCTTACAATAATATTTTTATCCTCACCTACTTCAACAGTATAAGGTTTAAAATAATCCGGATTAAACACAAATTCTGACACAAGGCGTAATGCTGTTTTTTGTTGAGGGGTGCCGCCACTTTCACAAATATAGATAAATGATAAATCAGGCATATTTGCAACAGCTCGTAAATACATTCTATACCGTTTCATTAATGCATCGGTATCTGTTGGCTTACATTTAACAGCTTTTATTTCTACCGAAATAGCAGGGTACATTTCAATTAATTTATTAGCAACAATTTGTACCGCATACACCGTATCTTGATTATTGCGTTCACCTTCGGGAGTATCGGTATAAAATAAAATAATTTGATCGATCCCTTGTTTTAAATGATCTATTAAATCGGGTAATATATTTAATGAAATACGCTCTTTTTCAAGATCATATTGTTCTAATAAAATTTTTGTGAAATCACGAAATGATTTACTCGAAAAAAAATCGTTTTGTGAATGAACCGAATATATTTTATCACAATAATTTATATTTCTATTGCCAACATTGGCTAATAAAATTTTCATTTGTTTACTTTTTTTAATTTTTTAATTAGCCAATAATCATTTCGGAGTATATGCAAAATTTGTTTAAAGCATATTTTAATGTTGTAATGTTAGTTTAATAAAACCGGGTAATGTAAAAATATCATCATCTCCATCAGGATAAAATGCTATTTTTCTTGTTTTATATTTAATTGCATTGTTTGCTATTCCCGTATTTATATGATCTTTATATTGCCAATTACCGGTAATGGCATGAAAACCACTACCGCTGCCCAGTCTTATCAATGCAGAATTGGGCTCGTCGTTTGCTGCTAATAAATCGTCAATAATTTGGATAACATTATTAAAATCATCATTCGGGAATTTTTCAAAATATTTTCTTTCTTGTTCTAAGTAATCTTTTGTATGCTTTTTGATGATGCTTATTAAAGCATTCCCCTCAAATTGAGGATAATATTGCGCATTGAGGTGTTTCTTATCATTACTAATTAAATTAAATAACCCATCGGCCCAATTGATTCTACATTCACTTATCGATTTTTCAATAAGCATCTCAGCAGCAGTTACAAAACCGTTTATATCAAAATATTTACCATGACTACCTCTTCTTCCATGTTTCCACATTCCATCTCCTTTAATATTATGTGAATCAAATTGGTTATTTAAATCAGCAGAAAATATTTTAAAATAGGTCACTTCACCATTGCCATAAAAAGTAGTATCCCCTACTTGCAAAAAACGCATCAAATTATTTTGAATACCCCCCAATAAATTAGTAGGATTCCATCGGGTCTGATTAGTGGTATTCATTAAATATTTTCCGATAATACCAGCAATAGATCCTTTTAAAGAACTACCTGGTATTATTAAATTACCCATGCCATCGGCAATATGTTTTCTTATTATATCTTGTTTTGGGTAGGGTGCATAAGAACTATACAACAATAAATGAGGTTTTTTATCGGTAATTGTTTTAATTAGCTTACATGCTTCCCCTGTGTTACCCGCAATCAATGCTTTGGTATACTGATCAAGTTGTTGGCTATTCATTTCAATCATCAGCTTGCGCTTATCAACAAAATGATAATGCTTTGCTTCATAATAATAATCTTGACCCTCCACATAATCGTTTTCTTTTGCAGCACCTATAAATACCGGAGAAACTACTTCAACAGTATAATAATATGGTTTGTATGGTTGGTTCATCTATAAACAATTAGAATTTTATAAAAATGGTTCTGCCACATCTCCAAATTGCGTGTTGAATGGGAGTATGTACCGATGTTGGTTTTAAATCTACCGTTGCACCCATTAAAAACAAATTTTTATGTGAAGTAGTAGCAAATACCGAACCTTCTTTAAACATATACACATGCTTTTTTCTCCAGGTTTGGTATGGTTCACTTAACCAACCGCCTCTTTTAACTAATTCATACCCTTTTTGAGGGGATGAAAAAAGTTGCGCGATTGCATCTTTACTCTCTGGCAAAAAGAGACCTAAACTGTAACAAAGATTAAATTTGGATTGGATGTTTAAAGTAGGGAATTCACTAGATGTAAACGTAAATTTGCCATGCCCAACATTTCTATCGGTACCCATACCTTCTTCTGCAAGAAATGAAAATGCAGCTTCAACTCTTTGTTGAATAACGGTAGAAGAATACATGGCAAGAAAATACAAGCCGGCATCTTTTTCAAAAAAATGTTTTTCAATATAAAAAATGCTGGTATCAGCTTGTCCGTCTCTGGGTACCATAACCCGCGGCACTACTGCTGATTGTAAAAAATGAATCCCATCAAACTTATTCGAAGACCAAAAATTTCCGGTAAAGTTTTCTGCATTATTAAATCCCGGATCATTCCCAGCTAACATCTTTTCTAAAATAGGTAAATCTACCCACTCAGCTTTTTTAATTTTTTTTCGTATTGCGGTGTCGTCCTGATTAGCGTCTTTATCATACGCATAGGTAAACCTAGGCCTTGGGAAAAAAAGAGTTTTTCCATTGTAAGGAAAGCAGCTCGATAAACCAAAACTATTGGTTGGTAAATCGTCAATCCATTCTGGCTTACCTAATGCATTCCATGCCCAGCATACAGCAGCATATAAAGCATCGCTCTGAATTATTGCACTACCCGAACTGTAATCTCCGCGCTCATTACTAATGTGTAATGGGGTAGTAAAAGATAGTTTATAAAGTTGACTATTATTGAATTCCATTTAAATAGGTTTCTACGGTTTTAACAATTGGTTCATGCAAATTAAATTGTACTTGCCCATAGCCTCTGGAACCACTGCCACCCAAATAATCGTCTTCTAATAATTTAATGCCAGATTGGAAGAGTTGCGTAAATGATTTTTCATTTGCTGTTGCTTCTGCATCGTTATCTGCAATAATATTTATTACAAATTCAACCTCAAATTCTGCACCGGCTGGTACACGTTCAATTTGCCGTGGATTTGCAACAGCTGTTATCCGATTAATTGTATTTTCAAATTTAACTTCCGTAAAAGGCAAGTCCGTATAGCTGGAATTGGCAATTGCTGAAGAGCTGGTTGTTGATAAATATGCGTCTCTTACTATTAAACGAGAGGGCACACCAGCATTGCTACTAATATTACCAAAGAGTTTGCCAATAATATGAATTCCATCATTTGTTGTATCTGCTTTACCATGCGCAATATCTAACAGCGACCTGATTTTTCCTTTGATAGAACTGCCTGGTATATAAGGCTGATTATTGTCTTTCCGCCTTACTACAGGGCTATCTATGCCGCCTATATCAGTTGTTTCTTTAGAGTCCCCAATATGTAACCCAGTGATTAAAGTGAGGGTGCCTTTGTAGAAAATTTTTTTATATAGTTTCATTTATTTTGATTTTAGTTTTTAGGAATATAAAAATATTTTTTTATATATTATTTTAACTTAGCTACCCCCATAAGCCTTATGGTATGCTACTATTGCTTCAATGATTTTTACAAATCTTTTATATCGTATTTCATTTTGTTTAATTTTTTTTAATAGAGGACTCACTAATTTGTAAAATTCTTCGATTTTATATTGTTTGTGTTTTCCCTCTTTTTTAGCCCTGCCAACGGCATAAGCAATTTTAGGGTCTAATAAAATAATTTCAGAGTTTAGATTTGAAAACCCTGCCTGTATTCTTTTCATCTCTCCAAAAAATTTTCTGATTTGAGTTGATGTCATAGGAATTTTATTGTCATTAGGATCAGGGGCTAGATACCTCCCCCAATCTTCAAGCAGACCTAGATCGTCTACATCAATGTCTCGTTCTAAAATGTTGTGGTCAATGTTGTTTGGCATATTTGGTTGATTTTATTTTTGGTGAATTAATTCTGCCCATCTGCATGCAACAATAAATGCATCAAAGCTAATTGCAGCAAATTGGTTTTTATAATTACCGGTGAATAATAAGTTTTGTATTTGTTCAATGGATTCTTTCGATTCGTTACTCTTGGCAATTTTTTTGTAACGCGACAAAGTATAAGTACTTTGCCATCTCCAATCGGGTTTTTTATTTTTATATAAAGTATAAAAATCAAACATTTTCATGAGCAACCCTTTAGAAATATATTCTCGTTCCAGCCAATCAATCAAATCGTTTTTACAATCTAATACGAAAGGCATTTCTTCTTGCCAATTTAACGAGATGCCAAATAAATTAATGGCATCCTTCTCTTTATTTACGTATTTGTAATCCTTTGCTTTCTTTTCAGCATCTTCAGCTAATTGAGCAGCTTTGGCTATAGGAAATTTTGCACCCACAATAGCCAGACCTGCAGACAAAGTAATATCATTTCTATTGCACACAAATTCTTTGAATTTTTGCCTAATCTCAATGCCAAAATTGATAAGTTTATCCCACCTACCTACGGCAAATAAATCATCTCCGCCCGAATAAACTATATTAATATTAGCAGCATATTGTGGTTGCAACAAAATAGTGTTCACATATCCCGAAAAAAATTGATCGAGTGATGCCGACATAGTTGCCAGTTTAGAAAAACTGGCTGTTTCTTTTTTAAAGCCTCTCATAAAGAGTTGTCCTAAAGAGTCAACATCCATTCTTAATACACCCAACTTGTCGGTAGTATTGTCTACCTCATTATAGCACAATTGTTCAAGGGTAAGTATTTTACCCTTTGCCGAGGCCATTTGCACACCACCATAAAATTTAAAACCAATACCGGCGGTATGCTCAATTTGTGCAGCTGTGTTTAAGTGTACATCGTTTGCATTGTGGTTTAATTTAATTACAGATTCAACTGAATGAAAGTGGTCGTTAATATGTAAAATATCCCAGTTGCCTCCACCTGGTATTTTAAATCCATCCTTTTTATCTAGTTTATATTTCACCAGATACTCAGCACCATATAATGCTTTGCCAATTTTAATTTGTGTTGCTACACTTTTAGAAACAATATTAGTACTATCGCCCTGCTCTATATCATCAGCATCCAAATCAACCATCTCATTACTCTTCAATTCTTCGCCAGTAACAGCACAAGTTGTAATTTCTCCACCCTCACCAAATGGATTAAATAGTTGATTAAATTCGGATTCTATTATACCATCAAACCTTGTTTTCTTTGCTTCGGATGTTTTTTCACCCACCAATTTCCACAATTCGCCTACTTCATAATCTTTTTCAGCATCTATTGTAACTGCTTTTAAAATACCACTTACAGTTTCCATTCTAAAAATAACTTTGCCAATATTTAAGCTTATTTTCCCTTTATGCTCCTTCCACAATTCTTTTTGCGTTGCTATATTAAATGATTGCAGTGCTTCATTTATTTTTGTTGTATTTGGTAATAAAACATAAAATTTACCGCCTGCAGCATATACAGTATTAATAATAGAGCTGCCTGTTTTTAACAATAATTCTTTTGATAGAGCTTCTGCTAATATTTGTACATAAAAAGATCTACCTTTTAAACCCTTCATCGCACTTTTGTTACTAATGCTATATATAAAACTTTGTATACCAGATATATCACCACAAACCAACATGGCCGGATAGTGCCCACTTTTTATTGTTAATCTTCCGCCTTTTTGGTATATCAAGGCATCTGGTTGTTCGTTCCCATATTCTGCAATACAATCTGCAAAAGCACCCGTTATTTTCATGTGTTCAAACAAACTTGAATTAGGATAGTCAATAGTTGATGCGGGTATATTTGATGTGTATAGTTTAAGTACGTGATAAATCGATTCTATTGCACTATTTTGGGTTACACATTTTATTTGTGCAAAAGAATTTTCAAAATCAGTATAAAGCCTTGAATAGTTTTCACGAATATTTAATGTTGTAATTTTTTGGGGTAGAATAGTTTCACCAATACTTAATTTATTTATGTTGTAGCCATATTGTGCAACACCCAACCCATCTTTATTTTGTTGAGTTTGCAACTCATTGTAAACAGAAACCATTGGGGTAGATCTAAATTTATCCTTTCCGGCTTTTTCTACTTTTTCTGCAATCATTGGTGTATTCCTGTCCATTCCACTACTCCAATGGTCGGCTAAGGTAATTATAGCTTGTTCCTTAGTAATTGGACGGTGGTGATAAGCAGCCAAGTTAAACATATTGTTTTCACCAGAGCCATATAGATGAGCTTGTTGAAAAAAAGATTTAAATTTTTCTAAAAAATTATTTGTCCAAATAACATGCTGATGTGTATAGTAACCAGATTGTGCTTTATTGCATATATTTTCGGCAATAGATTTTGACTGTTGGCTTAATTCTTCAGAAGAATAAAAACCTACATCAGCTCTTTGACCAAATTTTCCAATATCATGCAGAAGTCCAGCTACTGCGTAAAGCAATCTATCATTCATAGTTAATTATTTTTTATTCATATTTATTGTACCAAAACCGTGGCTAACACTTTTGCCTAAACCTAAAAAATTAGGTAAAAAAACATTGGAGCTAAAAGTAAGATCAAAAGACAATAAGGGTACCCCTTTATATTTAATTGGCATTGTATGTAAAATTTCATTGATGGTAACTACTATTTTTTGTTCGATTGTCCATTCTACACCTTTTGCAAAAGAAATAATATTACCAATCATTATTTTTTCTAAAAACTCGCATCGCTGTTTTAATGATTCGATTTCTTGAAAAGCTGAAAAGTTCTTTGTATTCAGTGGAAGCCATTTTCTAATAACATAGTCGTAATGGTTATCCCATACATTGAGTGTTATGTTATTTAAATCTAGCTTCTGGATTTCTAATTGAACTTTATTGTCTTTTATATTTATAGACCAATCTTTAAAATTGAAAAGTTTATAAATATCATCAACCCCATCACCAATACACATAATGGCGCTTTTTCTACCAATAGACTTGTATTGAATCAATGGGTAATCGTATAAATAAACTTTGTCGTCAATGTGGTGATTAAACAATGTATGTTCTCTACCTACTTTTTCAATAACAGCACCCCTGAAAGCACTAATTTGATTTGGTGCTAATTCGTTATTAAACCTAACTAATAATGTTTTTACTTTTTTCAATTTCTCTTAATAAATTAATAAAATTTTATTTACTTAAAAAGCGTCTACGTTTTAATTCCCAAAAACATTTTGCAGTTGCTTTTATATCTATAGAAGCATCATGTGCTTCTTCAAAATCTTTTCCAAAAAGTTTTATATGCAATTCTGAAAGTTTAGGCCATTTATAACCATAATAACCTTCTATAGCGCAAAAATTGGTTGTGGATTGCATTGTGCAAATTTTGCTTTTTGATGCTTCTATATCTGGCATATTGTTTCGGATTAATTCAGCCAATCTGTATCGCTGTAATTTTTACAATTTTTTTCGGTTGATTTCATCTGTTTCGGTGTCACCCTTACAATGACCGCAAACGGTTTGGTTATTGCCGAAGAAGCGGTTTTAGAAGCACAAAACTTCAATTAAGCACAGAACCCGCTTTTTCTCCAAACGATTTTTATCAGCTGCCCTTTCTTTCCGTGTCATTTAGTTACTACTTTTTTATGCTGTCCGTGTTGATGTTTAGTATAGTTCCGATTTCTTTAATGAACCAATTGTATCTGTCTTTCATAGCTTGTTCTGTCCACTCTTTTTTGTACTTATTTGCACTGTAATCGTCAACTATTTTTTGACAGATACGGAAAGAAGTAATCCCGTCAGTTTTGTTTTGCTTTTTGCCAAATCCTTTGTAAATATTGATTTTATCGACAAACGAAAAATTTTGAGCTTCAATATTTTTCTTACTGCTAAGAAGAGTTAAGTTGCCTGCTGTATGTAAATAACTGTTACCAATGTCTACTGTGATATGTTTCCATTCATCTTTTTTTGCAAATGTTTGAGGCATTATATGCTCAAGTTGTAAATTTCTGTCCCACTCAATCCTACTTGTAAAGTCTGTGTCTGTTTGATTGTATTCGA
The DNA here is from genome assembly GCA_947452295.1 of Sphingobacteriia bacterium. Taxonomy (GTDB): domain Bacteria; phylum Bacteroidota; class Bacteroidia; order Chitinophagales; family Chitinophagaceae; genus Sediminibacterium. The sequence continues at coordinate 1,715 of CANGCK010000052.1, read as the reverse complement.
CCATAATAAATAATGGCTTTACCCAAGATTCAAAGTAAATGTTTCCCGATAAGTTACGTAATACTCCTGCTATTACTTTGTCGTTCTCAAGTTTTGTTTCAAATATTGAATCTATTTCAGCAATTGTTTTTTTGTCCTTAATTGCACCAATAACATTAAATGATGTTTGTTTAATTGCAGATAATGTTCGACCTGAAATCCAGTTTAAATAATAAAACCTGCGTAATGATATTTTGAGTTTTACTGTGTCTGGATAATTTGAATGCAGTGCAGTAAGTAATATTGTTTTCCAATACGCTGCCCAAGTCAGATACCAAAATGAATAAATTACCTTGTCGCCTGTTTCATCATATATTTCTTTGTCGTATGTAGTGACAAAGGATTTAAAGTCGCTAATTATTTTGTTGGCGTCTTTACCTTGAAACTGATTTTCCAATTCATCAACTAAGGATTTCTTTGGGTTTTTTCCAAGAAGGTAATATTCGTAAAATGTAAAAATGTCTGTCAAGCTTACGTCCAATTTTTCAGCTAATTGTTCTGAAGCTTGCCAGTCCGCTACAAATGCTCCGTGTTTGATGTCATCCTTAAGTGATGCAAGTAAAATACTCTTAATAAGGTCGGCAGCCGATAAATCTAATCCCCTGTCATTAAGTACTTGAAACAGTTTGATTGCAAATGCTCGATTAGAACAAGAAATTTTGATAATTTTTACTTGATTAAATAAGTAGTTAATAAAATTTCCCGCATCTTCTTCGCTCATCTTTGATAGTTTGTCGCAGAATATAAATGCGGTATTTATAAACTTAAATTTTGGAGCATTTTGGATTTCTCTTTTTGTTGGTTTTGTTAGTTTAGAAAAATCAGAATTGCTTAAAACTTCATTGTCAAAATCGTTTTGGTGGCTTTCGTGTGTGTAAAGTCGTAACCTTGAAATATCGTTCGTGTTTTTTATGCAATTATTAATTTTTCCGATTTTTATAACATTGGGATTGTCGATGGCATCAACTTCTTTGTTTATTGTTGGGAACAATGATTTTACAACATTAAACAGAATCATCATAGTAGTTAAACGTTGTTGTCCGTCAACAACATCTTCAAATCCATTTCCTTGAGGAACAACGATTAGCGATCCAAGAAAATAATTTGCATCAATTTCTTTGTCTTCAATATTGTTTTGATATGCAGTATATAAGTCGTCCCAAAGTCTGTCAACTTGCTCGTCTGTCCAACTATAAGGTCTTTGATAATTTGGAATTTTGTAAAGAGGGTCTCCATTGATGAAAACTTGGCTCACTGTCAAACTTAATGGTGTGAAAACGTCTGTCATATTTTATGTTTATTGTTGTGTTATGCTGTCTTTAAGGGCTGCTGATAACTCACCTACCCCCACAACTAATTTTACTTTACCCATTCATCCACCCCCTAACTCCGCCACTTATACTTTACTTAAAAAATATTCCACTTCACAGATTCGGCTCACCATAAATAATAAATATCATTCCAACGCACCCGTCTTTCCAAAACTATAAATATTTTTATTGTTTATCAAAAATTAATATTTTCGACTTATTAATTATGTTTTTAAAAATAAAATGCTACCCTTCATGAAATAGATAGGCAGTTTCATGAAATTTATATTTTTCTTAACAAATAAATACAGGTGATTTTGGGCGTTTTTAGTTGCTACCCGTGGCAGATTCTTGACCAACCTAAAT
>CANGCK010000051.1 GCA_947452295.1 Sphingobacteriia bacterium | reverse complement strand
GTAGTGGTTGTTTCGCCGGTAAATTTCATGGCAATAAAATCTCCGGGCAATAAAACTTTGTCTATTTTACTATAAACAGCTGGTTCATTTTGTTTGATCCAAGCCAGTTTTGCAGCGGTGAAATTACCGGGTGAATTTAACAGATGACTCAAGCATTTTTCGTGACCGATTGCATTGAAAGCATCTTCCCCAATTTGAACGGCTCTGCTATCGCACCAGATAATGGAATTATACAGTACTTGTTGATTTTTATCTACTAATACCAGACCATGCATTTGATAGGCAATACCTATAGCAGTGATATCTGAAGGGTTATACAGCCCAGTATGGTGGCATTTTAAAATGGCTGTTTGCACGTTTTCCCACCAGGTGTCGGGCGATTGTTCGGCCCAACCATTTTGAGGAGATTCAATACCCATCTCTACTTCGGGGTATTGTGTTGAAGCGATGACTTGTTGCGTTTGACTATCTACAACAGACACTTTAACAGAGGAAGTACCAAGATCTATACCGAGTAAAAGCATGGTTAGTGGGTTTAATTAATATCCCTAAAACTATTAAAAAAATATTGTTTTAAAATAATTTAATAAAAAATGAGGCTACTAATTTGTTACATTAACAAAAAGACTATTCTGCTTATTATCTAAAAACAATTGCTTTCCATTAGAGGCGTTTAACCGATTGGCTTTTTTATTAGCAGGAGAAGCGGTACCGTTAAAAAGATTGATTCGAACATTAGAAAAATTATTTAATTCAATACCATGCGTAAAAAATGGGGCGGAAGTATTTGTCCAATTTAATTGTACATCATTAAATGTAATATCTTTTACATGTTGAAGTAAAAAAGCAGGTATGTCTCTAGCAAACAATTGTTTGGGCAATGCACAGCCTCTTAAATCTATATTACCACCAGCTAGTTCATTTAATTTACTGTGAATTAATTCAAATCGAACATGATTAAATTGAATATCTTCCAATATACTTTCTTTACTGCCATATAATAAAATTCCATTTTCGCCTTTGCAAACTATATTATTGAATTGAACATGCTTTATTTTGCCGAGCGTAGCTTTGTCATTCCCACGTACGGCAGAAATATGGATTGGTTCGCCATTACCCCACCAGTCGCCTGTTTTAAGCGCGGTTTCGATATACATGTTTTGGAAACTGATGTTTTCCAGACTTCCTTCATCTCTCACAAAAATGCCAATGCCTCTATTAGAGTTGGTGATATTTACATTACTAACCTGTATATTTTTAACCGTATTCTGATCTAAAAAACCAATACGAATGGCAGAGGAGTTCGATTGTAAATTGCAATTACCAATCACTATATTTTCTGAAACATTTTTTATTTTGGAGAAACCGGGAATCTCAAAATGGTGATCATAACCTGTAATGGCAATAGCATCATCGCCAGCACGTATATCGGAATTGGTAATGATTACATTGCTACTGCTGGTTACATCAATGCCATCTGCATTAGGTACCAACATATTGGTAGCTAAATAAATACCTGAAACATTTACGCCATCACAATCGGCAAAATGAATCGTCCAAAAAGGTGCATTCAATAATTGAACATTTTGTACCGCCACATTTTTACAGCGAGCAAATACTACCATTTGCCGGGGTCGATCTTTTGGCATAACAGGTCCATCGCCAATTCCATTTATTACAGTACGAAATTTTTCGGATTGGCGGGTATATTGAGATCCTCCCCATTCGATTTTTTTTGCCACGGTCCAATCAAAAAATACCTGGTTATTTCCATCGATCGTGCCGAAACCACTAATAGAAACATTGATTGCACTATCGGTATAAATTATGCCATAATAATTTTTTCCGAAGGGAGGCAATGAATATTCATGATAGTCGATTAGGTTTTCACTGCCTTTTACAACTGCTCCCCTTTCTAAATATAGGTTAACATTACTTTTTAAGAAAATGGTACCCACTTTAAAAATACCTGACGGCACATAAACGGTGCCGCCGCCATTTCGATTGCAATCGTCAATAGCCAATTGTATTGCTTCTGTAGCAAGTGTAATGCCATCATTTTTGGCGCCATACAATTGTACATCATATATTTTTTTTTGTGTAAATGATTGAATAGAAAAAAGTAAAAAAAGAAAGTGAAGCAAAAATATTTTCATGTGTTTATATGTGTTTTTATATGTGTTTATTGTTGAATCTGCCCATAAACATTTCGGTTGATTGGTAAAACTTGCTTAAGGCTATATCATGTGTATATTTTAATTTGTAGTAATGATTATTTTCTCTGTGATTGTTTTTGGGCCGAGATGTAATTGAAGCAGGTACATGCCCGACGGTATATGGTTTGATTTACTGTTCCATTGAAAAATGTGTTGACCGGAGTGTTGGTTTCCGGAATACATATTCAATAATTTATTTCCCATTAAATCATATAAATCTATAACAACTTTTTTAGTGCCGCTAATTTCGTATTGCAGCATCATGGTACCGTTAGCAATAGGGTTTGGATATATTTTAAGCGGGCTGGGTACAGGAACTTCTGGCAATGCTGTAATTGTTCCAGGAACAATTGTAAACGCTGCGTCCCATGCTATATCAGGTAATGGAATGGTAATTGTTTGATTGGTTGCGGAAACAGCAATAGTAGTGAGTATATTACCCGTTATACAGTCGGTAAAAGTTGCTAGATATTGATTGTTTTTTACTCCGGGGATGGTGATAGATGCTCCTTTGATAGACGAGGGTATGGAACCATTTGGACCAGCATCTACCCAATTGTATATTTTGCTGTGCAGCCATGCTGCTATTTTAGTAGAGTCGGCACTTTTTAAAATATATGCATTTAAGGGAGACGATATTTTAGTAAAAATATAATTGTTGATACTTACCCAATCGGTGCCTAAGTTATCTACTTTAATTTTATGTGAGCCTGCTGGTATTAAAACAGTATATGAATTATTGACGTTGGCAGTTTGTGCAAGGACCATTTTATCATCTACATAAATATTTATCATAGGTTTTGTGCCGGCACTGGAGCCTGTTGTTACTTTAAACTGACCATCAAAAGGATAGTTAACAAAAAAAGTTGGCGGATTTCGGTATTGTGTATTCCATTCATTTCCGAATAAGTAATTGGATAACTGAGCAGCCGAAGGAGATATATTTCCATTAATATTAATGGTGAATTCGGAAGCTCCAGCAAACTCAAAACCTTTTGAAGGCGTAATTATTAAATCAGCTGTACCTCCACCAACAATAGAAGCAGATGTTTTAGTATAGTTGTTGGAGATTAATGAAAGCTGATTAATGAAATTGCTTAATGGCTTAAAATGTGTATATAAATTTTGGGGATCGATGTAACTATCCCACCACCAGCTCATTGCCGCACCAAGTGCTCCACTAAAAGCAGTGGCCCAAATACTGTTGTGAATATGAATACCTTTGGGGTCGATAGAAGACAATGATGAGTTGGCTGTATTAATGCCAAACTCTCCATTTAAAACAGGTTTATTAAATTGTTGAATATATTCATTACTCACTTCTGCTAAAGCAGTTTCAATATTAGCGGTGCCAATATAATTGTGTACTTGAGTAAAATCTATATCCTTACTCAACCATGTATTTTTATCCTGAATATTGTTATAATAACTGGTGGTAACTAGGTGCTTAAAGGGGTCTTTTGACTTAATAAATGCCGCCATTTCTAAGTGCCAATCTTTTACTAAATCTTTTTTATTATTAAAATCGTCTGTCCAGTCAACTTCATTAAATAATTCCCAACTCATAATATTTTTTGAATATCCCCATCGTGCTATAATATATCGGAGTCGATTTTTATGCAAATCTTTGGCAGTAAGATTAGAAAAATAATCCCAAGTGTTATTACAAGGGCCTCCATTTGTTTTATTGTAGGGGCTTGTATTCCATTCGGGATTAACCTGGGTAGACACCATGCCATGGTGATTAATGCAAAGCATCATGTAGATATCTTTTTTATTGCATTCTTCTAGTAATAAATCGGTATAAAAAGAATTTATCTGACTGTAATTTTTAAGACCATTGTACAAATTGCCCGTCCACTCTATTCCTAAGCCCCATAAACATTGCCATAATCGAATAAAGTTGGCATTGTTATTAGCGAGCTTATCCGTCCAATTTTTATAGTCGAGGTATTTATTGTTTTGTTGCCACGCTAAATTTTCTCCAATGGGAAAATATTGATCACCATTATCAAAATTCAAATAATTGGTATTATTTTTTTTAATAAAACCTTTTAAATTAGAGGAAGTTGTTTGGAAAGTTTTGGCGGTAGTAGCAGTAGTTCCCCTATTATCTTTGCATTCAATAGTATACGTATAGCTGCCAATTTCTGTTGGAGCGTATCTAATTTTAAATGAACCATTGTTTAGGTTAGTAAGATTTCCGCTTGATTCGTTTATAGCATAATCCTGCATAAAAAATCCTTCTATGGTATCTTTTTTTCCGGAGGGAGCACTAAATATACCATTCAATACAATCTCATCATAATCGTACGGGTTGGTATAGTTGGCATTTATAGATATGGTTAATTCAATTTTATGGTACTTAGGTATAGTTAATTGATTAGGGGTAACACTATTAATTGTTGGCTGGGTTAATCCGCTGATACTATTGGTTAATAAAAGGGTGCTCATACAAAAAACAAATACAATTGGGTTCATGTGTGTGTTTTAAATGATTTACTTAGCCAGATGACATTTGTGCAATAACATTATCGGTTGGTATTAAAATTGTGTACAATCTTGTAGTAGGCTACTTTTGTTATTTTGAAGATAATACAGTATTTATCCTATTAATGAGTTCAATGGAAGCTCTTCCGTTATGATAAGGGCATTTCCAGAAACCAGCTTTGTCTTGATTTATTTTCTCTCTGTTTTGGTTTATACCCCAATACCATTCGCCTTCGTTGTCTTTTAAATTATTTTTTACGAATTCCCAGCTATTACAAGACAATTGTAAAAATTTTATATCACCAGTTATTTGAAAAGCGTTAAAAAAACCAATCATAGATTCTGCCTGAGGCCACCAATGTTTTTCATAAATAAATGTTTCGTAGTTTTTATGTGCCTCATACCAAAGTCCGCCATCTTCATCCAAACCTTTGATAGTAGCGGTAGACATGTTTACTGCTAACTGTTTAAATTGAGTAATCAACTGTTCGTTATTGATTACCATTGCTGCTTCTAATAAAAGCCAGGAGGCTTCAATATCATGACCAAAGGAAATATCATTGCCTATTACCGACCAATTATTATTAAAAAACAAGTGGAGGTGAAAATTATGGGGGCTGATAACATATTTAGTAAAAACTTGTAAGAGCTGTTGTATATGGTGTTGAAGTGGTTCAACGGGCCATATTTTATAGAGGTTGGTAAATGCCTCCAGCGCATGTAATAAAGTATTCATGCTTTTAGGCGTATTAGCATCTTTATTACTTAACCGAAAATCTTGAATAGGTTTCCAGTCTTCGGTTAGGGCTTCAATAAAACCTCCATAATGCTGGTCATAAGCGTGCTCAATTATGAGATGATATAATTGAATAGCTAGTTGTTTAACCATATCATCATGGGTACACTTAAAATATTCAGCCAATGAATAGATTACAAAACTAATAGCATATACTTGTTTTTTTTTGTCTAATGGGTTACCTGAGTAATCAACACTCCAATATACTCCACCAAATTTTTTATCGATAAAATAATTCAACAAATAATCATAAGCGCGTTGGGCTAAAACTAAATTTGTATGGTTGGGTTTAAAATTATGTGCTGCCGCATAGGTCCATAAAATTCGGGCATTTAGTACCACCCCTTTAGGTGCATGGGGAATAATAGTATTATATAAATCGACTTGCCCTACAAAGCCTCCCATTTTTTCATCAACGGTAAACTTTTCCCAATATGAGAGAATATTCTCTAATTCCTCATTCATTTCTTTTTTATACAGTTGTAATAATTGTTGCATAAATTATTTATATGAAAACGCTGTGCTTTATATTGACATAGAATTAAATAAAGATTTTTTAGAGAATGAATCGTACTATTTTATTGTGAAATTGTTACTTATAATTTGATGGATGCGTTCCACAGATTTTTCAGAGCTCAAACCATCTGCTTTAGTATTCATTACATAATCTAATAATTGATTGATACTAGAAACAGCAACATGCATTCTGGTATCTGATGATCCGTAATAAATAAATACCGTTCCATCATCATCTGCTATCCAACCATTACAAAATAAAACATTAGAAACATCGCCTATTAATTCATTTCCTTCCGGAGCCATAAAGTACCCTGCAGGTTTGTACGTTACTTTTGTAATGTCATTTATATCAGTCATAAAAAGATATAAAACATACCTTAAACCCGCGGCTGTATTTCTAACACCGTGTGCCATATGTAACCAGCCATGTTGTGTTTTAATGGGTGCTGGTCCTAAGCCATTTTTCATTTCAAATATGGTATGGTAAATTCGGGGATCTATTACCATTTCTTTTTCAATAACAGCATTGGTAATATTGTTTGCTAAACCAAAACCAATGCCACCGCCTTCGCCAGCTTCTATAAAGCCATCCTGTGGACGGGTATAAAAAGCATATTTACCATTGATCAACTCGGGATGTAACACTACGTTTCTTTGTTGAGCAGAAGGTGTTTTTAAATCGGGCAATCGTTCCCAATCGAGTAAATTTTTAGTACGAGCAATGCCACATTGAGCATTAGCGGATGATTGATCATGTATAGGTGCATTGGGATCTTTTCTTTCTGTACAAAAAAGTCCGTACAACCAACCATCTTCATGAGCTACTAACCGTATATCATAAATATTTGTTTCGGGGTGATCAGTTGCAGGCATTTGAATAGGGAAGTCCCAAAACTTAAAATTATCAATACCATTATCACTTTCTGCGATGGCAAAAAATGATTTTCTATCCGCTCCTTCAACACGAGCCATCAAAATATATTTATTGTTCCATTTAATTGCACCTGCATTAAATACCGCATTTATACCAAACCGTTCCATTAAAAATGGGTTGGTATCTGGATTAAAATCATATTTCCAAAATAAGGGGATATGATCTGCTGTGAGTATTGGATATTTGAATCTTGTATATACTCCATTGTTTATTTCAACAGGTTCATTTTTTCTTTCTATTAATTTATTGTAAGAATTTTGTAGTAACTCTAATCGGCTTTCAAAACTTTTCGTCATTTTTTATTTTTTTTCTTTTGGTACTTAAACTGTCATTCCCGACAAGATTCATGGTATTTCTTTATTTGTCGGAGGGGTTATATTTTATTGATTTTCTTTTCTTTGGATCAATTCTTTACTAATATTCAACATTACTTTATCGCTTAAATGATAAAAAATAATGAATAGTGCAGACAAGAGTGCTCCTAAAGCAGGAATAAAACTCATCATCCATTTGATACCATTTTGTGCGGATGCGGTTTGGGTAACATTGGCTTCAAACCCACTATACGCCAGTAGCCATCCAGTAATTGCACCACCCAGTGTCCAGCCTAATTTTTGTGACATAGAAGAGGAAGAAAAAATTAAGCCGGTTGCGCGACGACCTGTTTTCCATTCGGAATAGTCTACAATGTCGGCATACATAGACCATAGTAAAGGAAATACACTACCCGCGCATATACTAATTAAAAATTGAAATAAGAATATGAATAACACATCTGTTTGGGTAAATACAAAAAAAATGCAACTTAAAATACAAGCAATAATCATAGCTGATAAAAAAGTATTCTTTTTGCCTAACTTATCGGATATGGGTTTAGCTAACACTACACCAATGATATTAGCAGCCTGGCCTAATACTAAGTATAGCGTACTATAATTAATTGCTACACCAGCCAATGGAATTTGAAAAGCTTCTTGAGTAGTAAAATAATATTTAAAATAATAAATAGAAGATCCATCTCTTAGAGAATTAAATATCAGCGTACATACACCTGCACCTAAAAGAATAAACCAGGGTTTATTGCTGGCGAGGTTTAACAAATCTTTTTTTAGTGAAACTTTTTGTTCTTTTGGCGGATGCACTCTTTCTTTGGTCCATTTAAAGGTAAAATAAAAAAGTATGGCTGCAAGAACTGCATAAATAATCATGGTATTATGCCATCCTTTTTTTAGGTCTATGCCATTATCTGATTTGCCCAACAAACTAACGAGGGGTTCAGCAGAAGCCAATACCAATATACTACCTGCAAATGCAAAAATGAACCGGAAGGTGGCAAGTGTGGTTCTCTCTTTTATATTAGCGGTCATTACACCCATTAATGAAGCGTATGGCACGTTAATAGCAGAGTATATCATCATCATTAAAGTATAAGTAATATAGGCGTAAAGCAGTTTACTTGAAAGGGCAAAATCGAAAGCAGAAAAAGTAAGGATACCTGCAATGGCAAAAGGTATAGTCATCCAAATTAAATAGGGTCTGAATTTGCCCCAACGTGTTTCTGTTCTGTCTGAAATAATCCCAATAATTGGATCCAAAGCTGTATCCCAAATTCTGGTAATTAAAAACATAGTACCCACAGCTGCTGCAGAAATACCAAAAACATCGGTATAGAAAAAAAGTAAATACACCGAAAATAATTTCCAGAACATAGAAGAAGCAAAGTCGCCAAATCCGTAAGCTATTTTTTCTTTTATCCGTAACTTATCGATTAATTCCATTTGATATTTTTTTAGTTGATTGTGTATGGCATTTGTTTTTAAAAAATATTGTTAGTTATAAAAACCAATTGTTGTAGAATTGGTTTTATAACTAACTTTTGCTTAAAATTAAAACTACCACTTACGAACAATTTTTATTGATATATATTTAATTTCTTTAGTTTTTTTTCAAATATCATTGCGGAATCTTTAAATAAATTAATAAAGTCGGGTGCAGAACTATGTCCGAGATAAGGAGCGTAGTAGTGCATTTTTCCGGTACTTTTCATTAATCCGGCATTGCGCCATACCATAACATACGATAACGGTTGTTTTTTAATGATGGGCAACAACACACTTGTCCACCAATCGTTTTGAGGTATTGCTTCGTATCCTGTTTCAGCAAATGCGGGAAGTTTATTTTTTTCTGCTGCTATTTCGTTTAATATAGTAATTCTCTCGGTACACTGTTTAATAAATTCATTCCCTTGATTGGTAAAAGCATTGGCATGTTGATAAGCATCGAAGCTTATTATGTCAACAAATTCATCACCTGGATATCTTTCGAGAAACTGTTGTTTGGTAGAAAATTCGGCAGTGTTATAAACATATAACAAATGATGGAGATTTTTTTTATTGCGCAAATAGTTAACGGTGAACTTCCATAATTGAATAAACTCTTGTGGAGTGGATACATTTTGACCCCACCAAAACCAATTGCCTGTAAGTTCATGAAAGGGTCGAAATAAAATTGGAATACCCTCGCCGTGCTTACCTTTTAAACTACCCAAAAAACGTGCAAGGCGATCTAAATAAATGGTGTACTGATGGTGTTTATTACCACCTGGCAAAATTGAATGAACAGTTCCAGAAGTTACCGCCCAGGCGTTTTTTCCATTAAGTGGGTTGTTGAGGTGCCAGCTGATGGTATTGATGCCCCCTTTTTCATAGCCTTGCACAATCATAGATTTTAATTGATTAAAGGGAACATCATCTAAGCTTTTTGTTGAATTGAGTTCTAGGTTTCCTAATTCCCAACCATATATTGCAGGATACTCTCCAGTAACCTCTTTAACATCGCTTCTGTTTTTTTGGTATTGCCAAAGCACACCATAAGCAAGATCATCTTGATGTCCAAACAGCACATTTTTACCTAACAGTTTATGTAAGTTATTGTATAAACAAACTGTTTCTTTAGTAGCCAGCACATCTGAAGGCAAGTGCTTTATTTGATTGTTTTGTGCTTGTAGTTTAATGACAGTAAAAACCAAACAGCCTACCCAACAAAATTGTTTAAACATTTTGGCAAAGGGTTTAGTAAACGCTAATGAAAAATCTTTTCTTTTAAACATCATAATTGATTTATCATACTACCATTAAAAATTATTATTACAATTTATTGTAGATAGTAGTGAAATAATTACTCAATGCAAAAGAACTTGCAGTAGCGCCACCTGCTGCCCAAGAGGGATCTACCATATTCATTGTACCTCCATCTCCATTCCAACACCAGCCAATTACCGGCCATCCTTTTGCTTTAGCTCTATCTATTATGGCTGACCAATCTGCACTACCTGAAATTCCATTTCCAAATTCACCAATGATACATTTTCTGCCTGTATTGGTTAAATCATCTAAATCAGCAGCCTGAATACCGTGATTTCTACCTTGATTCCATCCATTCGGATAGATGTGAGCAGATAAGATAATACTGGTATCGGAAATAACCGGAGTACTTGTTTTGCAGGCCTGGTAAGCTGTAAAAGTTTCCTGACCCCATCCGGGTATATCTATAATAACTGGCCCGGTGTAAACTTCTCTTACCACTTTTAATGCATCGTTGTAAGCTTTAGCAAAATCGGATGCGCCAATATTATGGCTCCCCCATTCGTTCATTAAATTTATGGTGAAATTGCCCCCTAAAACCACATAGTTATTGCGCCACCAGATAGCAGCATCCATAAGATCTTGCGCTTTATCACTTCCCAAAACTGTATACTTATGATAAGTGGCTATTACGGTGAAACCGTTTGCCTTTGCTTCAGAGATCCAGGTTTTAGCCTCACGGGCTTTATCAGGTTCAATTTCAATTCTAACTGTTTTTATTTTAGTTTGTTTTTTCATTAATTCCCAAGCAAAATTGGGCATGCCCGAATTGTAATAAGAGGGCTGTAGGTTAACCCCATTAAAAATAGAATCTTTAAAGGGAATTTTAGCGGTAGTATCAACAGGTGTTGTTGTGGGTGTTGTTGTAGTTTGATTACCTCCACTAGTTTTTGCACAACCATAAGAAAATAAAAAAACTAGTATTTGAACAGCTATAATTTTTTTCATGTGTACGATTTATGGTTTTCATTGGTCACATTAAATGTAATCCTTTGTTTCAGTAGGTATATTAATCAACCAATTTGAAAATAAATAAGCGGAAATCATATTCCGCTTATTTATTTTGTTGATATTAGAACATTGGGCCATCGGAAATAAAGATGTCATCAATATTTACTTCATAAGCTCCTGCAACATTTCCTGTGCTGAAACCAAGTTTAAAATAATCTAGTTTTCCTTTAGGGTCTAATCCAGTTGCTGTTCCACTACCACCCCATTTACTCCATCCTATATCGGCCAATCGGAGACTATATAATTTCCAGCCGGTAGTTTTAACTTTATAGTCACTGGCATCTAAATTACCGCCCCATTTAACATCAGATTGAGTAGTTTCAATTTGAAAGAAACCTTCTTTTCCGTTGGTGTTTACCCAGAAATTAATGTATGCATTATTTACATTGTTTAAATCAATTGGACCGGATTTGTATATTTCGCCTGTCCAATTCCAATTTGCTGCGTTAGCTAAGCCAACGGTTAAATAATTGTTGCCGCTAATGGTCGCAATTCCACTTTGGTTAATTCCATTTATCGCATTACCGCTGTAAGGATTTACGCCATCTTCAAAATCCCAAGCATTGAATACTGGTTTTTGAGGACCATCGGTAATCATAATTTGGTCTACATTAATTTCAAAGTCGTTATTATCTCCATTACCTCTTTTAAAACCTAGATTAATGGCATCGATAGCACCTTTAGGGTCAAAAGAAGTGCCAGATCCACCCCACTTTTCAACATTATCTGTTTTCAATTCAACGCTTACCCATGTCCAACCATTGGTTTTTAAATTATAATCGAAGTTAGAATTACCACCTTTAAAATGCATGCCCCATTTAGTTCCTCCTTGCAAAATTTCAACTTGCATATACCCATCTTTTCCTCTGGTATTCACTAAAAATGTAAGGTGTGGTTTATGGAATGTGTTTAAATCGATAGCGGAAGTGTACGACATTTCACCAATACCATCCCATGCAACTGCCCCAGGCATTTGAAGGGAGAAATATTTAGCCCCACGTCCTTTGGAGGCTCCACTTGTATTAATACCACTTGTAGCTGTTTTACCACTGTATAATACAAAAGGATTAGTACCTGATTCAAAATCAAATAGTACAATAGGAGCTTCGGGTTTAAAGAAATTACTAGGATTTTCTACGGCAATTAAATTGGAGGTGCCGTTATTAATGCCTGCTTTAGCTTTGGTTATTTTAATAGTAACCTGATCGGTTAATACTAAACCTATAGTAGGTATGGTGATTTGGCTGGAAGAAGCACCAGATTGAGCTGGTACTGTTACTTTAGATCCGCCAATTTCAACTTCAGTTACCATGTCCATATTACTACCACCAATAACAATAGGCTCACCACGAGTAATTTTACGAGGCCAATTGTTTACCGTTACATCCAAAAATATAGGGGTAAATACTTGTGAGCTGATTCCTTTTTGCTTGTAATTTGTGTAAACTGTTACTGCACCACTATTTAGGTTTCTTGGTATGGTAACTACAATTTGGGTAGCAGTAGCAGATTTAACAATTGCTTCTGTTTCCGGATTACCAACGGTTACTTTGGTTAATTTATCAAAATATTCGCCGGTAATGGTAATGGTTTTACCAATGGTATCTTTTAATGGCGAAATGGTTTTGATAATTGGAACTGGCCAATTAATGTCATAATCTTCAGAAAAATTCATAGACTTGGTACAGCTCTGTGCGAACAATGCTAATGAAAACACCAATGATATATGAAGTATTGATTGATTGAAATACTTTTTCATGTGTATTTATTTATTGATTAAAATGATTAATATCCCGGATTCTGTGCAACTCCCCATGATTGTACTTCTATTTGAGGAATAGGAAGTACAGGAATTGGATTTACACCACCAGTAATACTACGTTTTAATGCCTGCGTTTTAATTGAAGTAGATAAAGAATTCATGTAAGTACCCCATCTAACCTGATCCCAAAAATGTAGCGATTCCATAGCCAACTCTACCCTACGCTCATGCATAATAGCTGTTTTAAGAGCTGCACCAGAAACAGTGCTTGCGATATCAGGTAATGCATTGGCAGGTATACTTGTTGGCTCATAGGTTAAAGTTCCTTCTATAGATCCTTTTTGTTTGGAACTATTTCTAGCACGAGCGCGTATTTGGTTTAATATATCTCTTGCTTCTGATTCTTTGCTTGTATTCGCTGCTGCTTCGGCATTCATCAGTAATACATCTGCGTATCGGAATTTACGCAAATTTTGTCCACTTGCTTTCGCCTCCAATGGTTTAACAATAGCTGCTTTTCTATTTAAATATCCAGTTGCATTTTGATCAGGATATTCAACGATTTGTTTTATTCCTAAAACAATGTCATTGTTTTTATACATTGTACATTCTAAACGAGGATCATTAGCTTCAAACTCATTTGCTAAATTGGTAGTTGGATTATTAAATCCCCATCCCCATAATTTTCTGCTGTTTTGAATGATATTATTAGTAGTGCCCGATTTAATAGGTCCCCAACCTTCAGAACTTGACTTACACTGTATTTCAAAAATAGATTCACTGCCATTTTCTCCCTCGTCTTCATAGAGCTGAGCATAGTTGGCTAATAACGCGTATTGACCAGAGTTGATGATGGTTTTGGTGATATCATATACTTCTTGCCAAGTATGGTTGTTTGCATTATCGGTACCTAATTGATATAAAATAGCACGTGCTAAATATGCATTTGCTGCGCCTTTGGTAGCTCTTCCTAAATCGGCTGCTGCATAAGCGCTTTTTTCGGGCAATAATTCAGCTGCTTTTTTAAAATCGGTTTCAATAAATTTATATGTTTCACTTAAATTTTTTCTAGGTGTTGTACCAAATTGAGAAGGTTTTACCGGTTCATCAAAAAGCGGCATGCCACCAAAAAGCCTAGCCAAATAAAAGTAATAATAGCCTCTTAAAAAATAGGCTTCACCCATGATCCGATTTTTTAATTGTTGATCCCATTTCGCTGCAGAAAGATTTAAAATAACTGTATTGGCTCTAAAAATACCCTGCCACATATTGTTATAAGTGCTTGATGCAGGTGTATTTGCAGGATCGGCTCTCCATTCCTTCATCGCAGTAATTGTAGGAAAATCGGCTGGCGTACTTCCTTTTTCTGCATCTTCACTCAATACATCGCCATACATCCACTCATAGTTATGTCCGCTACCCGGACCCTCATCCCAAGATGCTACATCATAAGCACCATTAATACCCAACACTGCTTGTGCAGGATCAAGAAAAAAGTTGGTTTCTGTTTGGATACCTATTGGACTTTTATCTAAAATTTTTTGGCATCCAGTTACAACCAAAGTAGTTGCAACAATAAAAATGGATTGATATATTATTTTCATTTTCTTCATCTTTAATTAATTGATTAAATTAAAAGTTCATAGTTATTCCTGCTCTAAATGTTCTTGGTTGAGGATAGGTACCCACATCTAAACCATAAGAATAACCTCCTAAACCACCAATCTCCGGATCAAATCCTTCATATTTAGTGATGGTAATAAGGTTATCAGCTGCCAAATAAATACGAAGATTGGCTATATGAATTTTTTCAATTAAATGTTTAGGCAAAGAATAACCTAGTTGAATATTTTTTAATCGGATATAACTTCCGTCTTGTATATACCGATCGCTAAATCGCATATTGTTATTAGGATCTGTTGCCGTCATTCTAGGCTGGTTGTTAGTTGGATTTTGGGCTGTCCAACTGTCTAATCGTATTTTCTCGAAGTTAGACCAACCACCACCTGCATTGCTACCATTTCTGGTTGTCCAATGCATTGCATTCACCAATTTATTTCCTTGCACTCCTTGAATAAAGAGTTTTAAATCGAATCCTTTATAAGATAAATCTGCATTAAAACCATATTGAAAAGTTGGGTAGGGGTTACCTAAATCAACTAAATCTAAGTCATCTATTTTTCCATCGCCATTTATGTCAATAAATTTAACATCACCCAGCTTTGCATTTGGTTGAATGGCAAAACCATTTTTGTCTTTATGTGCAGTTAACTCTTCTTGTGTGTTAAAAATCCCATCAGTTTGCAATCCATAAAAATAAGGGAAAGGCATACCTATTTCAACGCGAGTAGTATTACCTAATTTGCCGGAACCACCACCATTTTGTGGAGCACCACCACCCAAACTAGTTAACTCATTTTTAATAAAGCTCACATTAGCACCAATATTATATTTTAATTTTTTACCACTGGCATAGTTTAAAGCAAATTCAAAACCCTTGTTACGCATAGATCCGGCATTGACCCTTGGTGCACCTGCTCCAACATAGGAAGGGATTGGAACATTTACAATCATATCTTTAGTTTGACGATCAAAATAATCTGCAGTGAATGTTAATCGATTATTTAATAAACCAATATCTAAGCCGGCATTTGATTGTTCGTTTACTTCCCACTTTAATTCTGGATTAGCTAATGAGCCAGGAGCAAAACCTTGTACAATTATATCATTAAATACATATAAATTATTGCTGTACATAGAAGTGGTATAATCATAAGATCCGGCAGATTGTTCATTACCTACTTTACCCCAACCAGCTCTTAATTTCAAAGAATTAATTGCATTAATTCTCTTCATGAAAGCTTCTTCACTTACCAACCATGCTCCTGCAAATGAAGGGAATACGCCCCATCTGTTTTTACCTAAGAACTTAGAAGAACCATCGTATCGTACGGTACCCGTTAAAAGATATTTTCCTTTGTACGAATAATTTAAACGACCAAAATAAGATTGTAAAGCCGTTTCATTTTGATAACTAGAGACTTGATAATCTGTACTTTGACTTGAAGAGAGAAACATAAGCTCTTTATCTGCAGGCACATCATAAGCTTTAGCAGAAAAATCGGCGTATATACCTTGTTGTACTTCGGCACCAGCCATTGCATTCAAAGAATGTTCACCAAAAGATTTGTTGTAATTTAAATAATTGGTCCATAAATTACTTTTCCATTCACTTCTTCTTTCCCATAATGAACTTTGATCACGAGCTTCATCTACTGCAATAAAGAATTTAGGAGAATAACTTTTGTTATGTCCAACATTATAAGTTGTTCCGTACTGAGATTTAAAAGTTAATCCATCTAATAGCTTAGCTTCCGCCCAAATATTCGCTACAAAATAATTTCCGTATCCTTTATTGTTTTTAAGTTCATCCACACTTCTAGCCGGATTTACTTGATAAGATATATCTGCACGACCCCAATTATTGGTAATGGTATTCCAAGCGGGGGTAAGCGGGTCTGCACCTAATGCAGTAGTTAATACCCCACTATAGTAATCACCATTATAATAATTTTTTTCAAAATGAGTAAAAGCACCACTAACTCCAGCTTTTAACCAGTTATTGATGGTTAAGTCATTACTGAAATTGATGAAGTACTTTTTCATGGCAGAATTTTTTACAATACCATCTTGAGTGAAATAGGTACCACTTAATCGAAAACGATTTTGATCATTACCGCCAGACATTGTTAATGAATGATTTTGCATCATTCCGGTTTGCATTACTTCATCTTGCCAATTGGTTCCTTTGTAATTATTTTTTCTAACAAAATCCAATCGGGTATATAACTCACTATTTACATTTAATGGATTGTTGTCATTTTGATAACCTAATATAACCAAATTAGCATATTCGGTAGCATTGGCCATTTGCACCGTTTGCCAGGCTTTTTGGGTGGCAACATACGAATCGAAGTTAAACTTAACAGGTCCCTTTTTTCCTTTTTTTGTTGTAACAACTATCACACCATTTGCGCCTCTTGAACCATATATGGCAGTAGCAGAAGCGTCTTTTAAAATATCAATGTTTTCAATATCAGCTGGAGCTAAAAAACTAATATCTCCGGTTTGGTATCCATCTACCACAAAAATAGGGCTACTTCCATTAATAGATCCAATACCGCGAATTTTAATGGTAGCACCACTTCCAGGTTCTCCACTATTGGCAATTACCTGAACACCAGCAACACGTCCCTGTAATGCTTGAACCGCATCGGGAGTAGCCACTTGTGTTAATTGTTCATTTTTTACAGAACCAACGGCACCTGTTAAATCTTTTTTTCGAACAGTACCATAACCTACAACTACAACATCATTTAAAGAGGTTACCGCATTCATCAAAGTAATTTCAAATGATTTTTGTTGATTAATCACTACTTCTTGCGTTTGCATTCCTACAAAAGAAACTTGCAAGATTTTGCTGTTAGGACTAACATTCATCTTAAAGTAACCATTCGCATCAGTTTGTGTAGTTACTTTAGATTCCTTTAGTTTAATGGTAGCTCCGATTACAGGGAGTTTTTTCTCATCTGTAACCTTACCTGAAATGATTTGCTCTTGTGCATAAGAGTGGGTAACGCAGAGTACACATACCAATAATATGAGTAACCCTTGATGAAATATTTTTTTCATATAGCAATAAAAATTTTAACAAATATAATTTCATAATATAGCTTTAACCTAATACTATATTAACCGTAATTAATCTTTTATGCGCAGATTATTTTATCGACTTACATGTTTAAACAATATTATAAAGGATATTAAAATAAAATATCACTTATATTAGATTAATATTTTTTGATACTATTTTATGCTAATTTTATACATAAATTCGAAATTATTATGCAACAATCTATTATTCGAGAAATTACCCCATTAACTACGAGCGATTGTTTTACATTATTTTCTCGGGTAAAATCGGAGTTTGATTTTCCGATGCACTATCATGAAGAAATTGAACTCAATTTGATTTTAAACGCTAAAGGTGCTAAACGGGTGGTTGGCGATAATATAGAAGAAATTGATGATGAAGAATTGGTATTGGTTGGCTCTAATCTACCCCATGTATGGCAAACGCATAAATGTACCAGCAAGGAAATTAAAGAAGTAACTATTCAATTTCACAAAGAACTATTTGATGATAAATTTCTCAAAAGAAATCAATTGAGTTTTATTAGAAACATGCTTGAAAAATCGGGAAAAGGAATTTTGTTTTCTAAACAAACTACGCATCAATTAAGCACTAGAATTTTAAGATTAGATCAAAAGCAAGGCTTTGATTCGGTACTGGAACTGATGTCTATTTTACACGATCTTTCCTTGTCTAGAAATATGCGCACACTTTCAGGTACCACTTTTAACAATGTGGAACTCTCGTATAAAAGTAGGCGCATTGGATTAGTTGTGGATTTTATGAATCAAAATTTTCAAAAATCAATTTCGCTTTCTGAAGTAGCCAAGTTGGCTAACATGACAGAGCCTTCTTTTAGTCGTTTTTTTAAAACAAAAACAGGCATATCATTTATAGATAGTTTACTTGAAATACGTTTAGGAAATGCATCGCGTTTGCTCATAGATACCACTCAGTCTGTATCTGAAGTTGCTTATAGTTGTGGATTTAATAATATCTCTAATTTCAATAGGATTTTTAGAAAGAAAAAAGGTTGCACCCCAAAAGAATTTAGAGAACATTATAATTATGGGTCAAGAGTATTTATATAATTATTTAGCATAAGATTGCTCCATAGCTATTTTTTAAAATCAAAGTGAAGTTGTAATAGAATAAGTTAATGAATCAAAGGACGCTAAATTGTTTATATTATATTGGCTCCTATCCTATTAATGAAATTTTTTTAATTTATTTGTAACAAACAAAAGTTGTCTGTTTACCGAAATATTTTTAGTTGAATTATATTGGAGTATATTCGTTAATCAATATTATTAAATAAGTTGCTTTTTTCTTTCGTTATTAGTACCTTTAATTTCTTATATTTTCAGTCCTTTTTTTTATATTAAATCGGAAAATACAATTACATCACCCCAACCATTCTACCTCCATTATAAAATCTCATCGAATGAAATCTAAACGATTTTTTCTGCAAAACAAGTATTATTATACTGCGCTACTGGCATTTTTATTATTTGCTCAGGTTAATGCAATAGCCCAATACCAAATTGGTAAAACCATTAATGGTATTAGTTCTGGAGATGATTATGGAAAATCGGTAGCTATATCCAGCGATGGAGCAACTGTAGCTGCTGGCGCATTTCAGTTTAGCAATAAAGGGCCTGGGTATGTTGAAGTATTTCAATGGAATAATTATGGTTATACAAAAATTGGGCAAACCATTTATGGAATGAATACAGGTGATATGTTTGGTTCGTCTATAGGCCTATCGGCTGATGGGAATACCTTGGTGGTGGGAGCATATAGAAATGGGAGGTTAGCAAGTAATGCTGGTTTGGTGCAGGTATATAAAAACCAAGGGGGTGTTTGGAAACAATTAGGGGAGAATATATATGGGGCAGCAGCAAATAATTTTTTTGGAGATGATGTGGCTATTTCTGCAGATGGATCTATAGTAATAGCTGGCGCTTCTTGGTATAATGGTAATGGCACAATGAGGGGGCATGTACGTGCTTATAAATGGGATGGCACACAATGGGCTCAAATGGGATCTTCATTGGTTGGTTTAGCCGATAATGCAAAATTTGGGAAATATCTTGATATATCTGGTGATGGATCAACTATTGCTGCAGGTGGTAAAGATGCCAGCAACAATGCACTTGTAAGGTTGTATAAATGGAATGGCACAGATTGGGTACAAAAAGGTGATTCGTTGGTATTAAGCGGACAGGTTTGGTCAGATGCTTCTGCAGGTAATGTTAGTTTAGCTTCAAATGGTAATTATGTAGCCATTAGTAACCAAAATTCTTTTGCTACCTACGAATTGGTAAGTAACAATTGGCGGCAGTTTGGGACAACTATTTCGGAATCGAGCATCATGTCTATTTCGCTCTCATCGGCTGGTAATACCTTAGCGTATGGGCAATTTTACAATGGCAGTAGACCAAATATTGGAAGAGCAGGAATATATACCTGGAATGGGGCACAGTGGATTAAATTGGGCAAACAGGTGACAGGTATAAAAACAAGTGACAATGCAGGTATTGATGTTGCTGTTTCGGGAGATGGAAGTAGGTTTATAGTGGGGGCTAGTGGTGAAACTTCTAGTAATGATTTGGGCGCTATTTCGGGTTATTTTAAAGTTTATACAACCCCGTGTAGTGAAAATGTGGTAGTAGATATTACTGCTGCTAATGGCGTGTTTAACAATAATAAAGATTCATTACAAGTAAACAATGCCGATTCTGTTGTATTAAATGCCGGAACTGGCTTTAACAGCTACCAATGGTGGCATGGAAGTACTACACAATTTACAACAGTAAAACAATCGGGAAAATATGCAGTAAGAGTTTATAGTAAGAGTGGTTGTTTTGCAGAAGACAGTATTTATGTAAGTATTGTAGATTCAAGGATACACCGTTTCGATAGTACATTGTTTAAGCAAATTTCAGGTGGAAGAAATCATGTATTGGCTATAAAAACAGATGGTAGTTTATGGGGATGGGGTACAAATGTTTGGGGTGCATTAGGTAATGGAACAACAAAAGACGAAAGCGCTCCGCTAAGAATTGGCAATAGTAATGAATGGGCTGAAGTATCGGCAGGTAACTTCTACTCATTGGGAATTAAAAAAGATGGAACACTTTGGGGATGGGGCTATAATAATATTGGTCAGTTGGGCGATTCGAGCACAACCAATAAATATATTCCGGTACAAATTGGTAAAGACAATAATTGGCTACATATATCTGCAGGATATGCGCATTCATTGGGTATAAAAACCGACCATAGTTTGTGGGCCTGGGGTGACAATAGTTATGGTCAATTAGGCGATGGTACTGGTAGCAACAAAATGGGTCCAGTTAAAATTGGTTTAGACAATAATTGGAATACAATAGCTGCAAGCTGTGCCGGTGGTAATAATTCTGCAGCAATAAAAGCCGATGGAACACTATGGACGTGGGGCTATAATAAAATGGGTCAATTGGGTGATGGTACGAATGTAAATAAATTGGTTCCTACTAAAATAGGGGTTGGAACCAATTGGGTTAAATTATCGGTTGGTAGTGGCTTTTTACATGCTATACAAAGCGATGGGAGTTTGTGGGGCTGGGGAGGTAACTCGTTTGGACAGGTGGGTGATAGTAGTGTTACTAACAGAAATACGCCCATTAAAATAGGTGTTGATACCAATTGGGCATCTGTTACAGATGGCGTTAATTTCACCCTTGCACTTAAAAAGGATGGTAGCATTTGGGGTTGGGGAAGTAATACCAATAAACAATTGGGTGAGGGATTTAGTGACTATACAGTTGTACCGAATAAATTAAGCACTGAAAAAGACTGGTCTTCAATCATTGCAGGATTAACCTATACCATTGCAGTTAAAAAGGATGGGAATGTTTGGTCGTGGGGAGAAAATGATTAC
>CANGCK010000050.1 GCA_947452295.1 Sphingobacteriia bacterium | reverse complement strand
TATAACCGGGCATCAATTAGCTCAACATCAATAAATCCTTTGGTGTCGTAAATAATGGTACCCTTAGATTTATACCCTTCAAAATCAATACTTCTAAATGCTTCATGTGCAACCGCCAAAATTAGCGCATCATACGTATTTTTTAATTGAGGTACAGTGATAATTTCATGCTCTTCTTTTACCAATTGTTCATTCACCAGGGGATCATGCACTTCAACATATAATCCGGCACCAACAAGGGTTGTATATATATCAACTACTTTTGTATTTCGGAAGTCTGAACAATTTTCTTTAAATGCAATACCTAGTATCAATACTTTCTTTTGTGCAATATTTCCACCATACTTTTTGGCTAATAGCGCAATAACTTTTTCACCCACAAATACGCCCATTTGCTCATTTACTTTCCTACCCGACAATATTACTTGCGGATGATAACCAACTTCTAAAGCTTTGTACGCCAAATAATGCGGATCAACCCCAATACAATGCCCACCGACCAAACCTGGCTTAAAAGGCAGAAAATTCCATTTAGTAGCTGCAGCCTTTAGCACTTCTGTGGTATCGATATCTAACTTATTAAAAATCAAAGCCAGCTCATTCATGAAAGAAATATTCACATCTCTTTGGGCATTTTCAATAGCTTTAGCCGCTTCTGCTATTTTAATAGTTGGCGCTAAATAAGTACCTGCAGTAATAATGCTGGAATAAAGATGATTGATAGTATTTGCTGCTGCTGTAGTTGAACCAGATGTAACTTTTACAATGGATTGTATTGGTCGCAACTTGTCGCCTGGATTAATTCGTTCGGGAGAATATCCTACAAAAAAATTTTCATTGAAAGTTAACCCGCTTTGTTGTGCTAATAAAGGTATACATACTTCTTCCGTACAACCAGGATATACCGTTGACTCATAAATTACTATATCGTCCTTTTTTAATATGCTTGCTACCTGAGCAGAGGCTTCTATCAAAAAACTTAAATCTGGTTGGTAGGCTGCATCTACCGGCGTGGGTACGGTGATGATAAATATATTGCAGTCCTTCAGTGTTTGTATATGATCTGTAAATACAATATTATTGTAGACTGCATTGATTTGCGCTGGTTCAACTTCATGGTTGGCATCTATACCTTTCTCTAATGCAGCAACTCTTGATGCATTGATATCATATCCTATTACCTTATACTTTGCAGCAAATGCAAGGGATAATGGTAAACCTACGTATCCTAAACCAATGATTCCTATTTTATAAGTCAAAATTGAAAATTCAAAATTCGAAATTAATGAATTATTAATTAATAATTGGGCCTTACTTTTTGTCCCCGAAATAATCGGGATGTTCCTCCCCGAAATAATCGGGATGTTCCTCCCCGAAATAATCGGGATGTTCCACTTGATACAAAAAGTACCAAAAAAATCAAGGCTTACTTTAAATCGCTAAAAATAAATTCTTATCCGTACTTTTTGTCTTGATACAAAAAGTACCAAAAAAATCAAGGCTTACTTTAAATCGCTAAAAATAAACTCCCTTCGCTAAAATCTCCGAAACTCGCTGCGCTCAAACAACGGAGATTTATACGCTCCGCTCATTTATTTTCTTAACGCTATTTAAAGTAGGCCACTTACAAAGCATATTTAGTTGTAGACGGATGTTTTTTTGACTTTTGAATTTTTACTTTTGAATTTTGAAAACGATATTTAAAGTAGGCCGTTTACTAAACATATGTAGTTGTAAACGGAAGCCTTTTTGACTTTTGAATTTTTAATTTTTAATGCGCTCAAACAACAGAGATTGTCTGTTCTTTTTTGCTTGATCAAAAAAGAACGAAAAAATCAAGGCTTACTTTAAATCGCTAAAAATAAACTCCCTTCGCTAAAATCTCCGAAACTCGCTGCGCTCAAACAACGGAGATTTATACGCTACGCTCATTTATTTTCTTAACGCTATTTAAAGTAGGCCACTTACAAAGCATATTTAGTTGTAGACGGATGTTTTTTTTGACTTTTGAATTTTTACTTTTGAATTTTGAAAACGATATTTAAAGTAAGCCGTTTACTAAACATATGTAGTTGTAAACGGAAGCTTTTTTGACTTTTGAATTTTTAATTTTTACTTTTTAATGCGCTCAAACAACGGAGATTTATACGCTCCGCTCATTTATTTTCTTAACGCTATTTAAAGTAGGCCAATTACAAAGCATATTTAGTTGTAGACGGATGTTTTTTTTACTTTTGAATTTTGACTTTTGAATTTTTACTTTTGACTTTTGAATGCGCTATTTAAAGTAGACCAATTACAAAACATTTATAGTGGTAGACGAAGGATTTTTTGACTTTTAACTTTTGACTTTTAAAAGACATACTGCATGGGCAACTAAACCCTCTTCTCGACCAACAAAGCCCATTTTTTCGGTGGTAGTAGCCTTGATTGAAATGTCTTTAATGGTAATGCCTAAAATGCTAGCAATTACCTGCTGCATTGCAGGTATATGTGGTTTTATTTTTGGGGCTTCCAAACAAAGCGACGCATCTATATTTACTATACTATACCCCTCTTTTGTAATCAACTCAACTGTTCGTTGCAACAGAATCTTACTGTCAATATTTTTAAATTCTCCCGATGTATCGGGAAAATGAACACCAATATCTCCTAAACATGCTGCGCCTAATAATGCATCGCAAATCGCATGCAATAGCACATCGGCATCACTATGTCCTAATGCGCCTTTATGATGCGGTATTTTCACGCCTCCAATCATTAAATCTCTACCCTCCACCAATTGGTGAAAATCTATTCCATAACCTATTCGCATAAAAAATTAACATTAAAAAGTCAAAATTAAAAAACATGAACGGTGATGGTACAATAAACCAAAACTCAAATGCAGATAAAAAAATTGAAATGTAGAAAAGTCATTCATGACTAATTTACATTTCAATTTTTATTTTTGAATTTTTACTTTTTGAATTTCTTACCGTTTATTTCTTCTTTTTGGATAAAAGAATCCAGTCTTGGTTTTTGCCGAAGTTCCTTCAGCTGCACCAAAATGTGTCATTGCACAACGGAAACCTAACGTACTTAAACTCTCAGTTTCTTCTAAAAATCTTCTTGTACCCGGACTTAACCAATATGCCCTATCATTCCAGCTACCTCCTTTGTATACCCTTGACTTGTCGGAAATTAACGAAGTAACTCCATAACCGTAATTTACGAAGCTAGAAGAATCGCCATCTAAATAGTTAACTGCATAAGATTTCTGGTAGTTTCTTCTATTTCTTAATGTAGAATCTTCTTCCTTTCTCATTTTAATTCTACCCTTGTCGTCTCTTAAATTACCTTCACCACCAGATCGATCTATTTGTTGAAATACATTACCTCTATATGGATTAAAATCATCTGCTTCATTAGTGGTTAGTGGTCTGTACACATCACTTACCCACTCACTCACATTACCACTCATATTATAAATTCCAAAGTTATTGGGCAAAAATGAAGTAACTTCTGCAGTTGTAGCCGCATTATCATTCAATCCGCCGGCAACTCCCATGTTATCTCCCGACCCTCTTTTGAAGTTAGCCAGGAAAGAACCTTGTGAATTTCCTCTTTTCACATCCCTCAAACCATCATAAGAGTTGTTTTTCCAAGAATACACGTATTTGTTGGCTATCACCTCCTCTCCTTTTACCTTCTTGGTTTTACGTTGTGGATTTTCCATTACATAACCATAAGCAGCATATTCCCACTCGGCTTCTGTTGGTAGTCGGTAATCTCCATATAAAATACCATCTTCAAACTTAACTGTTGTTCTAGGTTTCCCTTGCGCATCTTTCAGGGGATTTTTCTTGGACATCACTTCTTTAGAAGGTGTTGCCTGGTATTCACCTATTAAATAAGCTTTGGTATTAAAGTTATCTTGACCAGCGCCATTCAATGTTTTTTTGATCTGAGTTTTCTTGTCGAGGAATCCTTTGGCCATTAAAGCCGTTTCATTAACTCTGTCGGTTCTCCAAATACAGAAATCGGTAGCTTGACGCCAGTTTACGCCAACCACAGGATAGTTATTGTATGCTGGGTGACGGAAATACATTTCTACATAAGGCTCATTATATGCCAACTCACTTCTCCACACCAAAGTATCGGGCAAAGCTTGGATAAAAATTGAATCCATCCCTGCTGATGCAAACGTACCCTCTAACCAATATAAATACTCGCGGTAGTTTAAGTTGGAGATTTCGGTTTTGTCGATGAAAAACGAGTTCACAGTAACTCGATGTGGAATATTATTCCAATCGGCCATTACATCTTCTTGAGTTGCACCCATAGAAAATGTACCACCCTGCACAAAGACCAATCCTGGCCCTGTTAACACGTCTTTTGGCTTGGTAACATTGAAATTACCAAAGTTCTTGTCGTTGTAATTCCAACCTGTGACATTAGATTTTGCCGGCTTTTTACAAGAAATAGCCATAATTACTACTGTTAGTAGCAATATAGATTTTTGTAATAATCTGAATAACTGCATGTTTGTTGTTTGAATAAGTAAAGCTCTACTTCAAATATTCGGTTTTATTTCAAAGCGAATGTAGAGAATAATTAGTTAGCAAAAACCTAATTTTAGCCTAATCATTTACAAAAACGTTTACTTCGGGGTAATTATTATATGAGAACTGTATTTATATACTTACTTTTTCTAATTCCGTGCCTATGTTTTTCACAACGGAAATATGCCAATCAGTCTGTTTTGGCAACAGGTACTTGGGCAAAAATAGCGGTTACTAAAGAAGGTATCTACAAAATAGACCTGCGTTTGTTGCAAGAATTGGGGTTTAACACTGCTGTAATTAACAGTTCTGCTATCAGTGTATGGGGAAATGGAGGTGCTATGCTCCCCGAAAATAACGCATCAGAAAGAATAGACGACCTGGCAGAATTAGCGATTGATGTTCAGGACGGCAATGACGGTTTACTAACCGGCAACGATTTTATAGTTTTTTATGCGCCCGGTCCCCATCAATGGTTTTCCAATAGCACTAATCAATCTTTCTCTTACAAAAAAAATTTATATTGCGATACAGCCTACTATTACATTTCCTTGTCATCTATCGGCACAGGCAAAAGAATTCAATCGGTCATAGCTCCTACAAATCCAACTACTCAAATCAATTCTTACACCGATCATTTTGTATATGAAAATCATTTATACAATTTACTCCATAGCGGAAAAAAATGGTTGGGCGACGCTTTTTCAAACAGTTTTGGTGGCATATTATCACGGAATATATTAGTAAACTGGCCTAACACTATTTCAACAGCCCCATTAACCATCAATACCAATTTTTCTGCTAGAGCTATTAGTTATAACGCTTTATTTTCCATTTCACTAAATGGATCCTTAATTCAGCAAAATACCATTGAAGCTGTATCCGGAGATTTTTATGGGGCTTATGTTAAAGAGCATAGTGCAAGTACTGTATGTTTTTCACAGAAAAATAATTTGAGTTTTACTATTGATTTTCAATCAACTGCTCAACAAGCAGCAGGTTGGCTTAACAACCTAACAGTTATCGGCAAAAGAACCCTTTCATTTACCGATAATAACTTTATTGCTTTTAGAGATTGGACCAGTGTTCAACCAAATGGGGTGGGCGAATTTACGATTAATAATAGTTGGCAAGATGCAGTAGTATGGGACATAAGCAACAAATTGAATCCACAAAAAATGGACACCCGCTTTATAGGAAATCAAACAAAATTTACCAATACTTTAGATAACTTAGTAGAATATATTGCATTTACTCCCTCTAACTATAGCATACCCATTCCAAAAGGAAAAGTAGCTAACCAAAACTTACACCAGAATATATTAACAGACGGTATAATTGTTACCCATTTATCACTATTAAAAGAAGCCAAACGTATTGCAGCATTCCACTTACAGCAATATGGATTAATAGATGCAGTGTTTACCACAGAGGAAATTTATAATGAATTTTCTTCCGGTTCACCCGATCCAACAGCTATTAGAGATTGTATTAAAATGATGGTTGACAAATCGGTTAATAATACTATAAAACCGAAGTACGTTTTGTTATTTGGAAGTGGTTCTTATGATCCCAAAAACAGACTGTCTGCATCCAAAGATTATTTAGTGCCGGTATATGAAAGCGATCAATCCTCAGACCCTTTAACTTCTTATACTTCAGATGATTTTTTTGGGTTGATGGATGATGCTGCAGATATTAGTAACCTCAACATATTCACCCCATTAAGTTTAGCAGTTGGTCGCATTCCGGTTCATTCTATTGAAGAGGCTAACATAATGGTTAATAAAATTATTGCCTACCATGCACCCGGAAGTTTGGGAAGGTGGAGAAATGAATTGCTATTTTTGGCTGACGACCAAGACAATAATTTACACCTCGACAATGCCGAAACCATTGCTAATAAATGCTTACAAGCTAATCCTATTTTACATCAACAGAAAATATACCTCGATGCATACCCACTAGTGCGAAGCACAGCAGGCGCCAGTTACCCAAGCGTTAATGAAGCTATTGTAAATGGATTGTTAGATGGCGCATTGATTTTGAATTATACAGGACATGGTAACTACCTTCAACTTACAGAAGAAGCAGTATTTAACTCGACATCAGTAAATCGATTAAACAATTCGAATAAATTGCCACTAATAATTACAGCTAGTTGCGATTTTGCACCTTTTGATGACCCCTCCAAACAATCGCTTGGTGAACAGCTTTTACACCGAAGTATGAATGGATGCATTGCTTTATTAACAACTACGCGGTTGGTTTTTGCATACAGCAATCAAGTGATGAATGATAACTATTTACAACAAGCCATTACAACCAATTCACAAGGGCACTACCTTTCACTAGGGGAAGCTGTTCGGATTGCAAAAAATAATACAGCAATTAATAATGGTGATCTACTCAATACCAGAAAGTTTGCCCTTTTGGGCGATCCTGCAATGCAATTGGCATTTCCAAAGCAGAAAGTAAAAATCACCCATATAAATAGTGCCCCACTTAGTAAAACAGACAGCTTGCAGGCCACGGGTAAATACACTATAGCAGGCATTATACAATCTGCCGAAGGCGAAATAAATACACATTTTAACGGCATAGCTGAAATAACTTTGTATGATAAAATACAAGAAAATAATACGTTGGGGAATACACTTCAAAGCCCTGTAAGAAAGTTTAGTACCCAAAAAAGCGTGTTGTTTAAAGGGAAATCTACCGTTAAAAACGGGCATTTCACTTGCACGTTTTTAATGCCCAAAGAAATTAATTTTGAGTCAGGTGAAGGCCTGTTTAGCTTATATGCTTATGATTCTTTACAAGATGCAGCGGGTAGTGCAACAGTATTAGTAAATGGCAGTAAAAATACACCTCCAATAGACCAAAGTGGACCCAACATAACCCTTTTTTTAAACGATACTTTGTTTGTTAATGGAGGGATTACTTCCGAAAATTCGCTTTTAATAGCGCAATTATTTGATTCGTCGGGAATCAATATTACCGGTAATAGCATTGGGCATGATATTACCCTAGTAATTGATGGAGACGAAAATAATAAACTGGTGTTGAACAATAACTTTAGTTATGCACTTAATAGCTATCAAAATGGTCAAGTTTATTTTCAATTACCCACTTTAACAGAAGGTAAGCATTTATTAACACTTAAAGGATGGGATGTATTGAATAATTCAGCAGAAAAGCAGCTACAATTTATAGTTTTGAAAAAAGAAAAGTTGGCTATTTCGGCTATTAAAAATTTTCCTAATCCATTCAACGACTTTACCCGATTTAGCTTTGAGCACAATCAAACAGGAGAAGAAATAACTGTAGAAATAATGATTACCGACATTAATGGCTATCAGGTAAAACACTTAAATAGGATGATACACACACGTGGAAGTAGAAATGTGGAAATTTTATGGGATGGAACAAGCGATAATGGACAAAAATTAGCTCATGGAGTGTATTTTTATCGTATTATTGTGAAAGCAAATGCCCAACAGATACAAGGGGCTGGCAAGCTTTTACTACTCTAAATGAATTGGATGGTTTAAATTTTACTTTGTTTTTTTATTAGTTGTTATGAATGGTTTATCCAAAAGATGAAGTGCAAGAATGCTGTTTTTTGCAGAGTATTTTTTGTGTGAGCAAATTGCATAGCAATACATTTAAAATTTAATTTCAAATGAATATTTATTTCAAGAAAATTGTATTTCTACTAATTGTATTAACAACATCAATTGAGGTTACAGTAGCGCAAGCAGACTCAATAAACATTATAGCTACTGCAGTTCCATTTTTAAGAATTTCACCAGATGCGCGTGCAGGGGGTATGGGAGATGCCGCTATTGCTACTTCTCCAGAGGCCAATGCTCCTTTTTGGAACTTATCTAAAATTGCTTTTGCCAAAAAGAAAACAGGAATTGCGGTAAACTATACACCCTGGTTAAGGGATTTAGGATTAACGGACGTGTATTTGGCAAGTATGGCAGGTTATCATCAATTAGACGAGAGTAGTGCAATATCTTCTTCTCTGCGTTTTTTTAGTTTAGGAAATATCCAATTAACTGACTTTTCGGGCAATGTATTGAATACAATTCGACCTAGTGAATTTTCTATTGATGCAGGATACACCCGTTTATTGACTAACAAAATGAGTATTGCTGTTGCTTTACGCTACATTAACTCTAGATTGGTGGTGGGCGATGTTGGAACAGGTGTAGTATATCGTGCTGGTAATGCTATGGCGGGTGATGTTTCTTTGTATTACAATGGTTTAAATAAAGATGGTGGCGGACTAAACTGGGGTGTTGTTCTTTCTAATCTAGGTACTAAAATTGGCTATACCAATGATGCAAGGAATAAAGATTATTTACCGGCAAATTTAGGGGTTGGTTTTTCTTACCATATTCCAATTAATGAGGGGAATAAAATTACCTTTGCAGCTGATATCAATAAATTATTAGTTCCTGTAACTCCTACTGTAACAGGCAACTATAGCACAGATTCGGCTAATTTAGCCTCTTATAGATCATCCAGCGTACTTTCTAGCTGGTTTAAATCATTTAATGATGGAAGTAATCAATTAAATGATTTACAAGTATCCTTGGGCAGTGAATACAGTTATGATGAAAAATTCTTTTTAAGGGCCGGGTATTTTTATGAGAATAAATCGAGAGGAAACCGCCGTTATTTTTCGGCTGGAGCTGGTTTTAATTTAGATTTCATGAGTGTAAATATTTCTTACCTTATACCATCAGGTGCCGGTGTTAACAGAAACCCTTTGAGTAATACGCTTAGATTAGGGGTGATATTCAATTTGGGTGAATAGTAGATAGCAAATATTAAAAATAAAATTATTATTAAATACTCATTAATGTAATGATATATTACTTTAATGAGTATTTTTGTTAAAAATACTGTGCAGATAGAACAGCTTTATACTATTTTTAAATTGCATCCGTCTATACAAACGGATACAAGAAAACTACAAAAAGGCGATATTTTTTTTGCATTAAAAGGACCAAATTTTAACGGGAACTTGTTTGCTGAACAAGCATTGGATAGAGGAGCAGCATATGTAATAGTAGATGAACCTTTAAAAAGCAATCACAATAGAATAATTTTAATGGATAATGTATTAACCACTTTACAGCAGCTTGCTAAATACCATCGCGATCAGTTGAAAATTCCTGTAATTGCAATAACAGGAAGTAATGGTAAAACTACCAGCAAGGAATTGATTCACGCGGTATTGTCATCGCATTTTAAAACCTACACCACCCAAGGCAACTTAAATAACCACATCGGTCTACCACTAACCGTTTTGGGGATTAAAAAAGATGATGCTGAAATGGCTGTGCTAGAAATGGGCGCAAACCATCAAAAAGAAATACAAAATTACTGTGCATATGCACTCCCAACTTATGGAGTGATTACTAATTGTGGCAAAGCACATTTGGAAGGGTTTGGTGGAATTGAAGGGGTGAAAAAAGGTAAAGGTGAACTGTATGATTACTTGAGAAAAACAGATGGGACAGCATTTGTAAATGCAGATTTAGATTACTTGATGGAAATGAGTTCTGGCTTAAAAAATACCATTTTGTATGGTCAGCATGCAGGTATTGTACAGGGTAATGTATTATTGAATGAACCATATTTGCAGGTAAAAATTACAAAAGGGTTAGCAATAGAACAGATTAACACCCAATTAGTGGGAGATTATAATTTACCCAATATTTTGTGTGCTGCAGCTATAGGAAAACATTTTGGCGTTCCGGATGAAAAAATAAAAAGTGCCATTGAAGCCTACGACCCATCTAACAGTAGGTCTCAACTAATATCACGTGGCACAAACCAAATTATTTTAGATGCATACAATGCCAATCCTACTAGTATGAAAGCTGCGATTGAAAATTTTGCAGCAATTAAAGGTGATAATAAAGTATTGTTATTGGGTGGTATGATGGAATTAGGAGACGAAAGCATAGCTGAGCATGAGGCATTAATTAAACTTATTGATCAATACAAATGGCACTCGGTAGTTTTAGTTGGAGGTGATTTTGCTAAAACAAGCCATTCTTATTTGTATTTTGACAATGCCCTACAAGCTAAGGAATGGTATACTGCACAGCATTTCACACATACGCATCTTCTGATAAAAGGATCAAGAAGTTTTAAAATGGAAACAATTTTAACAGAAGAGTAGCTGCACTTTATTACATTTTATAAAATCCAACTCTTATGAACTTATATAAAATATATCCATTTAGCACCGTTGCAAATCGTTGTCCGAGATGTAGAGAGGGTAAGATATTTGTTTCAGATAAGGCTTTTGCTAAAAACAGCACTTTAATGCACGAGCACTGCACCGTATGCCATCAACCTACTGAAATTGAAGTAGGTTTTTATTATGGCACTGGCTATGTAAGCTATGCACTAACAGTTGCTTTAACAGTAGCAACTTTTGTAGCTTGGAAGGTATTGATAGGATTGAGTTTTGCAATTGACGACAATCGCATATTTTACTGGTTGGGTTCGAATATTTTACTCCTAATTGTTTTACAACCTATATTAATGCGCTTGTCGAGAAGTTTATGGTTAAGTTGGTTTGTACAATATGAACCAGACTGGAAAAACAAGCCATTAACAGAACCTGAAAGAGTAAATAAAGACCAATTTGCAAATTGGTAAAGTTTGATTTACTTTTTGTCCCCGAAATAATCTGGATATTCCACTTGACACAAAAAGTAACAAAAAAGTCAAGTCGCATCGAAGGCATTTTGCGGTTAGTGTAATTTAGTTTTCATAGCAAAATTTGTCGCCGCCAACACTAAATCTCTTTAATCGAGTCTTTGTTTTCCCGCCAACACGAATATTCAACTCATCCCTAATTTATTATTAAATTTACTATTTTAATTGGGGGATGATAACTGCATCCACTTCGTTTTTTTTTGGTTAATGCTACTGATGCGCCAATCTAACCTGTAAGAGTAGTATGAATTTTAAAAATACTACGGTGTGATACAATGCTTAAAACAGGATGCGTTTATTCATTGCAATGTATACCTATTTTTCACTAGCCAGATTTGTTCCATGTTGGAAATCGTAATAACTTTTAACTAAGAAATCACTGATGGTAATGGTTTGGCGAAGTTGAATGGGTTCACTGCTGCCTTCTTTCAATAACAAGGTGTTACTCGTTTGGCGGTTCAGTTGTATAGATAATTTTTTAACTTGAACTGCTTCAAATTTAGCTGCAAACTCAGTAGCATTGGATAACCCCAGCAGTATATCTTTCCACTTCCATGTCACTTTATTTTGTGCATTTAATTGAATGGTATCTAATTTTAATTGAGCAGAATCTCCCTGAATCATTTTATATTGGTATGTATTGATGATAAATTTATTCACTCTACTAAAATAAATATAACTGGTGTCTTTATTTTTGACCAATCGATAATTTTGGTTATCCAATAATTTTTCCAGTGCATCAAATTGTTTTAATGCAGATTCTTTTTGGATTTTATCATCTATCGGATTGATAGGTTTTATAAGAACATTCGCACTATCGTTTGCGGTTTGATTGGCATCATTGTTATTACATGCAAAAGACATCAACAATGATACAGTTAAAATATACTTTGAAAATAATTTTATCATTATATAATTGATTTAAATAAAATAGAAGCTGTAATAATACAGCTTCTATTTTATTTGATTAAACTACAAAGAATATTAGTTGAATTTAGTCCATGTTTTCCACCAAGTGTCACCTACAGCACAAGCACCTTTATATGCTACTACAGTAAAATCATCTACATTACTTGTTTTGGTTTTTAACTTAGCGTCAGTAAAAGCAGCACCTGTTGCAGCGGCAGCAGATGTACTACTAGGATTAAAATCAGGTGTTACTAAAGTAAAAGGATTCGATAAACCAGCAGCATCATTGGTTGACAATAAACTATTGTTGTAAGCCGGTGTATTTACCCATGTTGTAATAGAAGTAGTTGTTGCTCCGGTAGCAGCAGTAGTACTTGGTGCATACTTCACTGCATTAGCAACTGTACCTGCAATAATATTATTTTGGAAGTTTAAACCTCCGGTTGGGGCAAGGTTTAAATCGGTAGGAATACCTTTACTACCATCAATCAATAATCCGCTTGTAATGCCATCAGCCCAACCCACAAATACAGAATTGTAAATACTTTGCTCACAGTTACGACGCAATTGAGCACCGCCAAGATAATAACTACTTACAGTGGATGTAGGGGTAGCATAAGGGCCTACTAATGTCATGTTACTGAATACAGCTGAAGTTTTAACAGGAGCAATTGCCACTGGATTGTTTGCGCTTACAGGAATTGTTGTTAAATAAGTTTTTCTATCAGTACCATTGGCATCATTATCGCACTCAAAAGCTTCACTTTTAGAAATATCAGCAATTTGAGGATCTCTCATAGCAATACCAAATTGCACTTTACCGCTGAAACCATTATCAGTATCAAAGTCATCATCTAATCCTCTGTAAGCAATAATGTGTTTACAGTTTACAGATCCACCAAACCACTCAAAGCTATCATCGTTGGCATAAGAAACTTGTACATTGTCTACGATGGTTTGGTTACCCACTCCACCAAAAGTTAATCCATTCACTTCTTTATCAGGTAAAAATGCATACCCTGCATATTCAATGCGAACATAACGTAAAATACCGCTATTGTCTGCAATATTTGAACTCATTCCTAAACCATATAAACCAAGTCCATCTGCATTGTTAATTCCACCTTCTATTTCACCAATACCATCGGTGCCATTAAAAGAAGAGTTGGTAGGCGCTTGTCCAAGAATAACTACACCAGCCCAATTGCCCCTGGCAGGAACTGCTTCTTCAGAAGTAAATACAATTGGTTTATCTGCAGTGCCATCTGCAATTATTTTTGCACCTCTTGTAATTACTAAGGCGCCGTTTTTTCCCGCTTCACCTACAATTTTTGTTCCAGGTTCGATTGTTAAAATAGCACCGCTTGTAACATAAACAATACCACGTAACTTATAGGTAGTACCCGCACGTAAAGTTCTGCTAGCAACAATTCTACCTTCTAAAATAGGGTTTTCTTCTGTTGTAACAGTAGTGGTAGTAGTTCCACCATCTACTTCAATTTTTCTACAGCCGGTTGCCATTGAACCAACTAAAGCGATAAGGATGAATACCTTTTTCATTTGCGTGAATTTTTATTTTTGAATTTTATTTTTTGAATTTTGACTTTTACTTTATTTTGTATCCAAAAGTTATACTGATGTTTGTTCCGTAAGTTCTTTTTATTGCCATTGCATCTACATTCGCATCAAATTTCCCATTATCATTGATGTCGTGATAAAACTTAGCTTCCTGATTCAATACATCTGCAATATTTAACTTAATTTCTCCTTTGCCCTTCAATACTTTTTTAGCAATCTGTAAATCAATTAAAGAACGGGGCGCTTCCCAAACAGGAGGAATATCACTTCCACCTACATAATAAATTCTTCTGCCAATTCTATTGAATAATAATGTAGTATTCAAACCTAACTTCTCTACATCATATTGTAAACCCAAATTAATTAGGTAAGGGCTTTGACCTTGCATTGGCCTATCTAATGCAGCAACTCTGTTGTAGATATAAGCAATGTTTCCCTGAAGGGTAAAGTTGTTAAGTGGTTGATAGAAATCTAACTTCTTACGAAACTCGATTTCAGCACCATAGCTGTAAGCATAATCAGGAGAAATATAATTAAATGTACCAGAGCTACCTGCACCGGTATTGTTGAAATACAACTCAGAAGGATTAATGAAATACTTGTAGAAAACACCTGCGGTAAACAATTCTCCAGAGCGAGGATAAACTTCATAACGAAAATCGGCGTTAGATACTTTAGTACGTTGAAGACTAGGATTACCTGTAACCGTTGCACCTAAATCAAAATCAAAGAATGAAAAGGAACTTAACTCTCTAAACTCCGGGCGAATAACTGTTTGAGAACCTGATAAACGAAAGTTTGTTTGATTATTTAGTTTGTAAGTTAAATTAAGACCAGGTAAGAAATCTGTTTTTTGTACATGAACAAATCGTGGATCTTTTGAATTAACACTACCCACCAATTGGTCATAATCTTCTACACGCAAACCCCATACAACTCTTACTTTGTTTCGAAACAACTGATTATCGAACTGAAGAAATCCTGCATTAAGAATAGAGTTTGCCATATATCGATATCGTATATCATAGATTTCGTTGAATGCAAACTTATTATTGTATCCATCTCCAAAATTATCAGCATTAAACACTTGGTCTTGCGGTAAATGTTTTAGTGTTTGATTATCGATTGGTAAATAGATAGCAAATGGACGAGAATCGAATAAACGATCTTTTACTTGAAAGAAATAACCTGCTTTAATGCTTTGTACATTACCGTTGATGGTTATGTTTTTGTTTATATCTGCTCCAGCCGTATAGTTATAATCGCTTAAAAAGCCATAGTAGCGGCTACCACTTTTTTGAGATGATTTAGAAGAGCTCACTAACAATGAATATGGAGATGAAGCAATAGTAGGATCATCTTGATTATATTGAATACGACGTTGATCTGGAATGTATTGATCTAAAATTTGAAAACTACCGAACCAATGCAATTTGGTTTTATTAGGCAATGCATGATCACCAGAGATTTGCGTATTAAAAAAAGTATTTGCTTTGAAAGCCAACTCAGTTGCTCTGATATTATCACCCACTATTGAATTACTTTCGAAATCTTTTCCAGTTCTAAGTGTGGTATAATTGGATGTATTTACATTTAAAATGTTTTTGATAGAAATTTTATGATTTGCGCCTAACTGAAGAGTGAAGTTTGCTAAAGCACCCCATAACACATCTTTAGTATATTTTTGGTTAAAATAGTCGAAGTTGACACTAGCTAAGTTGTTAGCAATGGAAAAAATTCTGTTTTCGAATTCTGCTCTTTTAGGGGAGTATGCATAGTTTAATGCAAATACACCTGCGAATTTGTTATTTTTACCAAGGGGAGTTGTGAATCCGCCATTTAATTTAAAAGATTTACTCAACAAATTTGTAGTGTTATTGGCTGTTTTGTCGGCACTCCATATATTTTGAAATTGCTTGCCATATTCTATTTTCTGAACTTGATTATACATATTGAAAACCGACTTAGTTGGGAATCCATCTGCCAGTCCTCTAGTTCCGTCATCAAAACCTAGAGCATCTAAATTGCCTCCTTTGTACTGATAAAAATCTTTATTGATAGTTTGTGTATTGAAGCCCGTGCCAGCCCCTACACTTAAGAAGTTAGCTGTAGGCACATCATTGGTATTAACTTGCACCAAACCACCAGCCCATTCGCCCGACATTTCTGGAGTAAATGCTTTGTTGATAATAATATTGTCTACAATAGCAGAAGGGAAGATGTCAAAAGAAAAAGTTTTTCTATCGGGCTCCGTACTACCCATTAAAACGCCGTTTAACATGGCTTGATTGTATCTGTCGGCCAAGCCACGAACTACCAAGTATTTCCCATCAATGATAGATAACCCTGGCACACGTTTTAAAACTTCACCAGTATTTTTATCGGGACTTCTTCTAATGGCTTCACCAGATATAACCTGGGCAACAGTGTTGGTGTTTTTTTGATAAGCTATTAATGCGTTGATGGTTTCAGCTTTAGCGCTTCCTCTTCCACTAGATTTTACAGTAACGCTTTCTAGCGCTTTACCGCCCTCTTCTATTACTATGTTTAGTGCTTCGCCAAAATTTGAAGCATTAATATTTTCAACGGTTTTTTCTTTGTATCCAACATAAGAAAAGGCAATGTTGATTGTTTTTCCAGACTCTAATGCAATGGAAAATTTTCCATCCACATCGGTTTGTGTTTTACCAGTTATATCTCCAGTAATTTTAATACTTACACCTGCCATTACCTCATTACGTGCATTGGTTACTTTTCCGTAAATTTTTCCTTTTTGAGCAAAAAGTTGGGTAGTAGCAGTAGCAATAATCAGTACAAATAATAAAATCTTCTTCACAACATTAATATTTAATGCTGCAAAACTATTTGGGCAATGTTACCGAATTGTTAAGCCAATGTTACGGAATTAACAACTTAACAATGGGGTTACCAATTGTCTGTTCTAAAAGGAACTGCAGGAAATCCTTCTTTATTATACAAATTGGCATCTACAGGGCTGTCAGCCCAAGCATATCGAACCGCCTTGGGTGCTGAAATATTTTTATGCGATACAACAATTTTATTTCCTTGAATTGAAGCATTGGCCCAAACAAATTTTTTATCGGCGCCAGCAATAGCAAAATATTTCAATATATTTCCCTTCATCATCAATCCATTATTTACATTCGAAAATTCAAGCACCACTTGATTTTTGATGAATTGCGCTATTTCAAATTGTGGTCCACTGCTAACAGCTGTTGAATAATTATATGTTGATTGCAAAGCAATGGCTGCAAGTCGATCGCCTACTTCTTTTTTCTGTACCGGATGAATATTTTGAGGATTACCTACATCAATTGTTACTGCCATGCCGGTATTGGGCAATTTTAGTGTATTTGTTTGTGCTTCCCGCAATAAAGCCCAATTACTTTCAGCCGGCTCATTTTTTAAAGGGCCAAAAGAAGATAGTTGAACAAATAAAAATGGAAAGTCGCCTTGCGAAAATTGGTTCCTCCAATCTTTTATCATTGCAGGAAACAGCGCTCTATATTCAACAGACCTTTCATTATTGTCGGCATTGCTTTCACCTTGGTACCAAATAGCGCCTTTTATAGATAGCGGTAATACAGGGGCAATCATTCCGTTAAACAAAACGGCTGGTTGATTTTGAATATTGCCATTGCCGCCTGTAATATCTTCTTTTGCTGCAATAATGTTGTACTTGGCATTTCCTTTTAGTGAAATGGTTTGTTGATTGATCATAAGGTTAAATCGGTCATCAATTGCATCTAATCCTCCACCTCCTCCATCGTCTTGTACTTTAATAACCAATACATTATCTCCCACTTTTAATATTCCAGCAGGCACTTTGTAGTTCCTCAATGCATCCCATTGCCCATTTGTACCTACGAATACGCCGTTAATAAAAGTAGAGTCTTGATCGTCTATTGCTGGAAGATGCAATACGGCATCACCTACTAATTGTGCATCCGTAAGATTGAAATGCACTCTGTATGCAACTAATCCATCCATGGTAGGAAACCCTTGTAATTCCCAATGTTTTGGCAAATACATTTCAGGCCATTTACTATCGTTATAATCAGGCTTAATTAATTCATTCATTAAGCCTGATTTATCACGTACAGTTTGCTGGTATTTTTCTAGTAGTAATTGTGTCTGCCGATTAATGTCATTTAAATGAAGTGACTTTATCTTTTCAACAAACGTATTGGTGTAGTTAGGAAAAGCATAAAGACCTTCAAAACTTGTCCATGCCTCAGCAGGTGTACCTCCCCAAGCGGTAACTACTAAACCAATGGGTACATGTAACTGCTGGTATAATTTTTTAGCAAACCAGTAAGCAACTGCTGAGCAATCGCCGGTATTATCCGGTTGAATGACGGACCACTTTTTTTCTAGTGTAACATCTTGTTGAGGGGTATTTGAATAGGTTTTGTTAAATACTACAAAACGTATATTATTATTTGCGGCAGTTTTTATTTCATCGGTATAAGTATTGCCCAGCATATTCAATTTCCATTCCATATTACTTTGGCCACTACATACCCAAACCTCGCCTAATAAAACGTTATTTAACTGAATTGTTTCATTACCAGCTTTTACAACAACAGCGCCAACTTCACCAGCATTGGCAGGTTCTGTAAATATTTGCCAAGTGCCTTGTTCATTCACTAATCCTTTGTATGTTTTTTTGTTAAACGTTACAGAGACCATGTCATTGGGTTTGGCCCATCCCCATATACGATTGGTTTTTTGTTGTTGCAATACCATATTATCGGTAAAAAATGCAGGCAACTTTAATTGTGCCGGAAGAAGTTCTGCAACAAAAAGACTAACAAAAAGAAATACAAGTTTCATAAGATTAATATTTTTATTTAGCAAATGGATTACGCCTAAAATACATTTCAGCAGATACCCAATTTTTGTTGATGGCTATTTCATGTTATGCAATTATTTGTTTTCAATTGAAGTAGTTCTACTTCCTCTTCCTTTGCTATCAAAGGCCTTGAACTGTATTAACCCTTTTACATCAATTGGTAACTCATAAATTTTACTAGAAGTAGTAGGTTCAGTACCATCGGTTGTGTATCGAATAAACAATCCTGGAAACTGAATATTTGCTGATACTTTGCCATCTTTTACTAAGGCGCCAACTGTTGGTATTCTATACCCAAAACCTCCGGCATAATAATTTAGTTTGGGAAGTTCTCTTTTGCCGACTGTGTGAACGAACTCCGACCAAGCTTGATTATATTTCAACTGCTGTTTTTCCGGATTGTTTTCAGTGGCCCATTCCGGATCTTTTGCCCATGCACGTTCTGCCAATCCTAATAATTTAGGTAATAACAAATAATCAAGAATAGCGATACTTCTTACATTTTCACTCCATAATAATCCTTGTAAACCAACAATATTTGACTTTCCAAAATCAGTTAAGCGATCTTTTCCTACAAAATAAGACTGATCAATAGGATTCCCTGCAGCATTTTCTTTAGCCGTTTTATAATAATTATATGGGATGAAATAAAACGGTTTATCAATGTCTTGGAATCCTCCCCAGTAGTAGCCCATTTCGTCGGGAGACTTGTTGTAGGCTAGATCGAAATAATTGTTGCTCACTGGCGAGAGTACTACTTTATAACCGGCATTGGCTAAGCGATAGGGTAAATCTTCAGAACCCCAACCTACCATATTATTCCATACATGTAATTGAAAATTATCGTTGGCCATTCTTGGATTTACAATCATTGCATTTTCACCTTCTAATTTGGTTTTACGCATACCCACTTCTTCCCATCCAGAAACAAAAAGCCCTTTCGATTGAATTATTTTATTTACTTTATTGTAATAATAATACCAAAGGTCGTTGGTATTATTTAAATTGCTACTTGCCTGAATTAGCTGTTGGCAAATAGGTGATTTTTCCCATGCCCCTGCAGGTACTTCATCACCTCCCATGTGAATAGAAGAAAGGGGGGCTCCGGCTTCTTTATACATCAACAATAATTCGTTCACTACTTTATCGATAAAAGTGTAAACCGATGGAAGTGCTACACACATTACATTATCGGTCCATTGTTGTGCTGAGCTATAAACCGATTGATCATTCCTGTCTCGCAATAAATATTTTTCGGCTTCTAATTTATTGCCTTGTTTCATAAATTTTTCATACCGCGCATCCATTGCTTTTATGGCAGCTCTGCTATGTCCAGGTGATTCGATTTCGGGGATTACTTCTATATAACGCTCTGCAGCATATCGTAAAATTTCAATGAAATCCGCTCTAGTATAATAGCCGGAACCCATGGTTTTACCCGGCACTGGGCCTGCAGCATATGAAGGAGGTAACATGGTTTTACTATTCAAAGTATGACCTCTTTTGGCGCCAATAGTGGTTAATTCGGGTAAAGAAGGGATTTCAATTCGCCAACCTTCATCGTCACTAAAATGAAAATGAAATACATTTAGTTTATACAAAGCCATTACATCTAGTAGTCTGAAAATATCTGCTTTAGACTTAAAATTCCGAGCAACATCGAACATCAAGCTTCTATATCCAAAGCGAGGGGCGTCATTCACTTCAGCCGCTTCGATTAAAATTTGATTTTGTTGTTCACGCCAAACATTGCTGGGCATCAAAGCAAATAAAGATTGAATGCCATAAAATATTCCGGCTCCTGAGCCCGCTTTAATTACCACTTGCTGTGGAGAAACCAATAGCTGATAAGCTTCTTTGGGCATATCTACTTTTTGTAATATAATGGTAGATTTTGGAGAATTGCCTGAAGATGACACCATTAGTTTATTTAACGAATGGGTTAAATAATTTGCAGCAGCTTTAAACAATGGGTCTGACTGAATAGCAAAATTACCGGTAAGAGAAAATGTGCCCGATAAAGTTTTATATGAAACAGGAGTAGGTAAAATTTTAGCTATTTTGTCATCCGAAATAGGTTTGATGATACTATTTTGTTGGTAAATTTTTTCTGGAGTGATAAGCCCGTTCGTATTATTTTTTAATTCGGGAATTGAATAATTGGCAATGGTATAACCATTTACAGGATCATTGTCCCAAACAATGTATAATCCACTAGGCGCTACTGTTCTATTAATTAACAGACCATTTGACGAGTATGCAATTTCTACTGAAGTTTTAGGTTGAATTGTTTTAAAGATAGCGTTAGGTGAAATCTTATAAATGTCACCATTTACATGAGTTACATGAATACCTATAGGCAAATCGGCAGTAGGTATTTCGAAACTAGAGTTAAAGTAAATTGTCCAGCCACTTGCGGGGAATGGTTGATTGCTGTTATTGTTGATTACAAATGCTCCAAAAAATTGATTTTTTTGTTGAAACGCATTGGTAATTAATTTCCAGGAGATTTGAATGTCATTCTCTTCAAAGGGTTTATTTGATTGAGCCTTGCTTGATGATAGAATGCATAAGCTAAAAATCAAGCCAATTAAAAATTTATGGCGCATATTTTACAAGTATTTTTACTTTCGTAAGTTAAGTAATTTAATAAAGTAAAGGGCGTTCATTTTGCATACCAAAATAGAAATTGACAAAAAGTAGTCAAATGTGCCCTTGATTGATGATGATGGGGGTTATTAAATGAATAGGACGATGTTATTTAACGCAATAATAGCTAAATAACAAATTAGTTAGGAGTTAATCAGTAACTAATAACGCCTTCTACTAGTTCTACCACCTAATCCTAAAGCGCCTAATAAACTTCGGGTAATAATGGTAGCCGCTGTTCTACCCACTTGTTTTACAATTGGATTATCGAAAAAGCTTTCTTCTTTTTTGGAGGAATTTGATTGGGATTTATCGGATTGAGCTGATGTTGATTGCTCTTGTGCTGCCTGCAATTTAGCCG
This sequence comes from Sphingobacteriia bacterium, assembly GCA_947452295.1. GTDB lineage: Bacteria > Bacteroidota > Bacteroidia > Chitinophagales > Chitinophagaceae > Sediminibacterium. Next base: position 859 of record CANGCK010000050.1, on the reverse strand, counting down.
TTAAAATTTCGTACGCACTTTTATTATCAACTGTTTGATTGTATTTAGTTGCCAACTTGCTATTAGCAGATAAGTGGTTTATTTCTTCCTCCGACAATACGTCCATTCTGCTTTTTGGAGAACAAAGCATGGTATGTATTAATGGCGTGGGTATTCCTTTTTCATTTAAAAGTGTAACAAAGGCTTCACCTATTCCCAATTGTGTTAACAATTCATCGGTTTGGTAAAATGCTGATTCCGGAAAATTTTCTGCGGCTTGTTTAATTGTTTTTCTATCTGCTGCAGTAAAAGCACGTAAAGCATGCTGCACTTTAAGTCCTAACTGGCTTAAAATTGCGGAAGGAATATCTTGAGGATTTTGGGTACAAAAGAAAATACCTATCCCCTTAGATCGTATTAATTTAATGACGGTTTCAAGTTGTTGCAACAATGCGTCAGACGCTTCTTGAAATATAAGATGGGCTTCATCGATAAACAAAATAAGTTTAGGCTTATCGAGGTCTCCTTCTTCGGGGCAGGTTGCATATAATTCAGCCAGAAGTTGTAACATAAAAGTGGAGAATAATTTTGGTTTATCTTGCATATCAGTAACACGCAAAATGTTGATCATTCCTCTTCCATCATCGCTAATACGCAACAAATCATCTATCTCAAAGCTCTTCTCTCCAAAAAAAACATCAGCACCTTGTTGCTGCAATTCAACAACTTTTCGAAGAATTGTTCCGGTTGAAGTAGTTGAAATTTTACCATAAGATTTCTCCATTTCTACCTTACCCTCATCGCCTATATATTGCAATACTTTGATGAAATCTTTTAAATCGAGTAAAGGCATAGTATTGTCATCGCAATATTTAAATAT